>CAXAVQ010000155.1:0-6671 GCA_963971985.1 uncultured bacterium | reverse complement strand
AGCCAGTCATCCACCGTGAACGGCGTGGGCTCGGGGTCGGTCGGGTCCACCAGGTCCAGCAGGTGGTGGGGGATGTTGCCCATCTCGTCGGGCTTCGGTTTCGCCGTGCCGATGTCCAGCCCGCGATACACCTGCATCGAGTCCATCGTCAGGATCTCGGCGCCAGTCGCCTGCAGATCCGCCTCGCGGATGCGCAGCGCGACTTCGACCGCCAAAGCGGACTTCCCGCTCGCCGTCGCACCCACGATCACCGGAAACCGCGTTAGCATCACACCCCGTCTCGAGTCTCGATTCCTGCCCCGGATCCGCAACCGGGGCGATGTGCAGGGAGCAGTGTCGTGGCAAAGCAGGTGATCGACAACATCGACGTCGCAGGGCGCCGGGTACTCATGCGCGTGGACTTCAATGTCCCGATGAACGACGGCCAGATCACCGACGACCGTCGCATCCGCATGGCCCTGCCCTCCATCGTGAGCGTGCTCCAGCGCCGGGGGCGGCTCATCCTGATCTCACACCTCGGGCGTCCCGGCGAGAACGGCTACGAGCCCGAGCATTCGCTCGCACCCGTCGCCCAACGCCTGGCCGAACTGCTGGGCGACAAGGCCCGCGGCGGTGTCGGCTTCCCAAGCCATGACTGCATCGACGACGCCGCCGCCGACGCGGTCGACCGTCTCGCCGATTCCGAGTGCCTCCTCCTCGAGAACCTCCGCTTCCACAAGGGCGAGACCGAGGGCGACGAGGCATTCGCGTCCAAGCTCGCGTCCTACGCCGACATCTACTGCAACAACGCCTTCGGCACCTGCCATCGCCCTCACGCCTCGATGTACACGGTCCCAAAGCTGATGGGCAGCAAGCCCAAGGTCGCAGGGACGCTTGTCGACAAGGAAATCCGTTACCTCTCCGACGCTCTCGCCAAGCCCGCCCGACCGTTCGCCGTGGTCCTCGGGGGCGCGAAGGTCAGCGACAAGCTCCCGACCATCGAGTTCCTGCTCCCCAAGGCCGACACGATCATCATCGGTGGCGCGATGGCCTACACCTTCCTCAAGGCCCAGGGCACCAAGGTCGGTTCCAGCCGCGTCGAGGAAGAGATGCTCCCCGAGGCCAAACGCCTCATCGCCGACGCCAGCGACCAAGGCTGCGACATCCTGCTCCCGACCGATCACATCTGTTCGACGACGTTCAGCGAATCCACCGGCGAGCACAAGACCTTCTCGGGCGACATCGGCGAGGGCTACATGGGCCTCGACATCGGTCCCGACACGCGTGAACGCTTCGCTGAAGCCCTCGTGAAAAGCCAGACCATCGTCTGGAACGGCCCGATGGGCGTCTTCGAGTGGTCGCTCTTCGCCGTCGGCACCCGTCAGGTCGCCGAGGCAATCGCCCAGGCGACCCGTGAGCACAACGCCGTCTCCATCGTGGGAGGCGGCGATTCGGCAGCCGCCGCCGAGAAGTTCGGCATAGCCGACCAACTCAGCCACGTCTCCACCGGGGGGGGGGCCAGTCTCGAAATGCTCTCCGGCAAGACCTTCCAGAGCGTCGAGGTCCTTGATAACGCCTGATTCCGCACGACTGAACAGGAAATCTCGGCAGCCTTCCCAACGCTCTTCCAAGTTCCCGGCCCCTCGGGGTCGATATTGCTACCATGTGGAGGAAATCTCCTCCCCTTGAACTTCCTGGCTTGGTCGCCGCCATACTCAACAGACTCTGACCCCTTCGACCGCTACGCGACCCGCCCGCTCTGCACGTCACCGGCCATCCGGGACTCCTCTCACAGAGTGTCGAACAGGATTTCTGAAGCATGTTTCAAACCCAACGGGCCGAAACCACGCAGCGGGTACGCACCCCCGCCTGGATCGATCCCGCACAGCTCGAACAACTCGGCGGCTACCGACTCGTCCGCCCGCTCGATCGCGGCAGTTGTGGCGAGCGCTGTCTGGCTGAGGCATCCGACGGCGCGCGCGTCGTCCTCCACGCCGTACGCCGGTCGCTCTCCAACCACTCCGCGACGGGAAGCAACGGTCGCGAGGCCAAGCGCTTCCTCGAACTGATCGCCCCGATCCGGGTTCTCGAGCACGCCCACATCCTGCCCATCTCCGACGCGATCGTCGATCGCGCCGGTTGGCACTGGCTCGTGACGCCTTACATCGGAGCGTCCGAAGGCCTGCTCACGCTCGACGGTCTCCGTCGCGCCAAACGCGACAACCGCCTCTCCGTTTTCGAGACGCGCACCGCCGTCCGCCAGATCTTCAGCGCCATCGCCGCAGCCCATTCCCGCGGCGTCGTCCACGGCGGCTTCAGCGCACGCGACCTGCTCGTCGACCGCCACGGCTCGCTCATGTTCGAGATGTACGGCCTGCACCGACGTCTCAGCGGCGATGTCCCCGAACACGGTAGCCCGGACCTCGACGCCCTCGTCCGTGCCGAACTCCGTTCCGCCGTTGAGGTGATCTACCAATCCCTCACCGGTGGTTCGTCCGCAGGTACCGGCGGCGTCGCCTCACGCGTCGTGAAACGCCTCGATCGCTCGTGGGACCGTTGGTTCGCCGTCGGTCTCAACGAACGCGGCGGCTTCACCTGCCCCGAAGAGGCCCTCTCGATGTTCGAAGGCCAGTCCATGGTCGAGATGAAACTCGGGCCCCACGCCGACGCGACCCAGTCGCGCCCGTTCCGTTGGTGGGCATCTCAGTCGCACTGACACATTGAGCACAATTCAGTTCGAGACGGGCGGCGCTTCGGCGTCGCCCTTGTCGTTTGTGCTGTCGTCGACAACTCCCGCGTCCGGGTCGATCGTGTTCTCCTGATCGGCCACGCCATCGCCGTCGGGTGTTTCGGGCACGGGGTGGAGCGATGCCAGACGCTCGGAAAGCGCCGCTAGCCGATCGCCCTGCGATTCCGTCAGCGATCCCGCGAAGACCCCGTTGAAACGGGCGAGCGCGTCGGGCGCGTGATCCATCGCTTCAATCTTTTCCAGCGTCGTCAGCCAGACGTCCGGCGCGATCGGGTTGCCCAGAGATTCCGAGCGAGCGACGGCCTCATCGAGCCGGTTCAGCCAGATCAGCGCCGCGACCTCGTCCTGCACCAGCGTCGCCGACCGTGCTTCGACCGGCAAACCCTGTATGACCCGCAGCGCACCCGTGGCGTTCTTCAGGAGGAGGCGCGTGCGCACGAGCGATTCCAGCAGAAGGCGACGATCCTCCGTTCGGTATTCCGGCGTCGCGAGCAGTTCGAGCTTCTCGGGCGTCGCGATCGTCGACAGGTACCGTTCGCGCTCGGCGAGGTCCATCGGCAGGCTCGCCACCGTCAGCAACTCGCTCGGTTCGAGCGCCGAGGCGAGACGCGTCAGCAACTCTGCACGCTTCTCCGGGCTCGGCGCGGGCAGTTCGCTCGCCCGACGGAAGCCGGTCGCCGTCGGCTGGTGGAGGCGTACACACTCGACCGCGAACTCGTACAGCGCCGGAATCTCCTGAGCCCGCTGCAGCAGCGTGTCCAGCGAGTCGGCGTCCTGGACAAGTTCAGCCGCCGCGGCCCGGGCGATCCGCTCCTGGTCCGAACGCACCAGCGAGCGCACCCGTTCGATATCGCCGAGCTCCATCAGCAGGCGCACCGTGTTCGCCGTGAGTTCGTCCGGACTCAGGCTGTCGATCGTGGCGCGCACCAGATCCAGTTCCTCAGGGTCTTCGAACGGGAACTCGCGCTGGTGAGACAGCGCCGCATCGAGCGCCGCGATCCGAACCGCCACGGGCAGGTTCGGCTTCTTCAGCCACGACGCGATGATCCCACGCGAGGACTCGCCGGGGTGGCGAGCCACCACCGTGAGCATCTCCGCCGCCGGCGCCGGCTGTGTCTCCACGAGCAGCGCTTCGCGCACCCGATCGATGACCGCGCTGGCGTCCAGTTTCGCCAGCAGCCCTGCCGCCTTGGCCCGGATCTGGGCCTGCTCATCAGAGAGCCCGAGCGACGCCGCTTCCACCAGGGCCGGCCCCAGCGGGCGAGCGCTCACGACCTCCGCCGTCGCCAGGTCGTACGCCAGTTCCCGAACCTTGAAAGGCAGCCGCGCTGCCCCGTTGGGTTCCTCCGGTGCGGGCCGCACTCCCCGGCTCATCATCTCGGCGAGGAACGCCGAACGTTCCGCCTCCGGCAGGCGGAGGAATAACCGCCGGTACGCCTCCACGAGTTGCGCCGTGACGGCCTCCAACTCCCCCCGAACCCGCTCATACTGCTCCGCGGGGATCGACTCAGTCGTCGCCTCGGCCGGAGTTGGGTCGGTCGGCACCGGGTTGGGCGTCTGGTCCGCCGAAACCACGACCAGCGGCATCGACAGGCAAATCGCCGCCGCCAGCAGCGATCCGTTCGCACTTTGTCTGGAACTCCTGCCGCGGGGTGGACGCATATGGGGCCTTCGGCTCGGGATTGCTGTCGGGATTGATTTGACTCTTCGGAACCCGCCGATCTGACGTATCATACGGGCAAGCACCGGCCCGGGATGCTGTTCGTGGGCACCCGAAGCCGACCCTGTCAGGAGTATCGACGGCTTGATGAACGATTGGTCAGAAGCCGAAAGCCACGTCGAGCGAGCACACGAGCTCTACGAGGCGGGACGTTGGGACGAGGCCGAACAGGCCCTCCGCCACGCCCTGTCGCTGAACCCGTACCGGGCCGAGTGGCACTTCAACCTCGGGCTCACCCTCGAAGCCGCAGGTCGCTGGGAACAGGCGATCGATGCGCTCAAGTCCGCCTACGAACTCAACGAGCACGACGACCAGGCGCCGCTCCTGCTCGGCGTCATCTGCCTCCGCCTCGAGCAGCCCGACGAGGCCGTCCGCTGGCTCGAGATCGCAGAGCGCGAGTCGACCCGACCAGCCACCCGCGCCGAGGTGTCCGTCCACCAGATCGAGGCCTACGCCGCCGTCGGTCGCCACGACGACGCCGAACAGGCTTTCTACCTCGCACTGCAGTGCGAGCCGGAAGAAGACGCCATCGCTGAAGAAGGCGAACCGGTCAACCGCGTCCACGCCCAGGCCTACGCCAACATGGCAGAGGCCATGATGACCCGCCAGGACTGGGACCGGGCGATCTACTGCTTCCGCGAAGCCGCCAACCTCGACGAGAGCATCCCGCGCGTCCACGCCCGTCTCGCCGCCGCCCTCAGCGAAACCGGTCGCCACGAGCGTGCCCGCCAGCTCTACCTCCGCGAACTCCGCGACAACCCCGGCGACATCGACACCCTGCTCGACCTCGGCTGCCTGCTCGTCGACATGAACCGGCTCATGGAGGCCCACGAGAAGTTCCGGCGCGTGCTCGAACTCGAGAGCAACAACCCCGATGCGCACTTCTACCTCGGCGACCTCGCACTCCGACAGCACCGCCGGCGCGATGCCGAAGCCGCGTTCCGCCTCGTCATGCGCCTCGATCCGGACTACCCCGAAGTCCGGCGTCGCCTCGCCGAACTCGCGCTCGACCGCGCGGAGCACACCGACGCCCGTCGCCTGCTCCGGCGCGAGTGTCGCGACCTGAGTGATGACCCCAAGAAGTTCACACCCGGCGACCTCGACGACCTCGGCCAGCTCCTGCTCGATGCACGCCTGCCACGCGACGCCTCCAACGTCTTCGAGCGTCTCACCGAGACCACTTCCGAAGACGCCAAGGCCTGGCACTACCTCAGCGTCGCCCGCTTCCAGATGGGCGACCGCGCTGCGGGTATGAACGCCGCTCGCAAGGCCCTGCGCTTCGACCCCAAGCTCACCGCCGCCATCCACAACATGGCCCTCGCGAGCATCCAGGAACGCCGCTGGAAGCGCGCCGGCGCGTACATCGCCCAACTCCGCGACCTCGACCCCGACGACGGTGCCCTCCGGCGCCTCGCCCTCTCGGTCCGCATCGGTCGCTTCGTCGAGTTCCTCGGCGTGCTCGCCGGGCGCATCCGCCCCGTCGGCCCCGACCCCTTCGACGACGAAACCCGCACCGAACCCTCCGACCGCTCGGCCATGGCCCGGCGCGGGCGAGACCAGCAGAGCCAGCCCTGATCGGATGACCGCCGGCCCCGACGATCTCCTCGCCACCGGCGCGGTCTACTTCGGCAGCAGTCTCGGCCGCGTCGAAGGCGTCGCGAAGCAGATCGCCGCCAACCTCGGCATCCCGACCCTCGTCGACCTCTACGACTCACCGCTCGCCGGCGCCGAGACCCGTCGCTTCGTCATCCTCGCCATGTCCACCTGGTACGACGGCATCCTGCAGGACGACTGGCGCGAGCGCCAGGCGGAGCTCGCCGAACTCGACTTCTCGAACAGCATCGTCGCGCTCGTCTGCCTCGGCGACCAGTACGGCTATCCGCACACTTTCGCCGACGCACTCGGCATCGTCGCCGAAGCCATCGAACCCCGAGGGGCCACCCTCATCGGCAAGTGGGACCCGAATGCCGACCCCGTCGGCTACGTCTTCCGCAAGTCGCGTGGTCTCCGCGACGGACGCTTCCTCGGCCTCGCCCTCGACGAGGACAACCAGTACCGCGCGACCGATCAGCGCATCCGCCTCTGGTGCGACCAGATCCGGCGCGAACTCAGCGAGCTGCAGTAAGCATCAGTCGAACCCCGGCTCGCCGCGCTCGCGCAGCAGGCGCGCCGCTTCGTCCACATCCTTGTCCCCGCGACCCGAGCAGTTGATCACGATGTGCT
>CAXAVQ010000154.1:0-6685 GCA_963971985.1 uncultured bacterium | reverse complement strand
CGCAAGCGGGTTCGCCCCAACCTGAAGCGCAAGCACGAGAACGCGGAAGCCGAGTGGCTCGGCCTACGACGAGGCGTGATGGCGGGCTACATCTGCATGTACCTCACCGCGGGCCTTGTGATTCTGGATGTCGCCACCGGCGTGACAGTCCCGGATTGGCTGATCACGCCCTTCGTCTACGTCTCGGCCGCCGGGATCTGCCTTGCGGCCTGGCACATCTCGCTGCTGGCGGACTGGGCCCGCGACTACAGCCGGGCGCAGCAGCTCCGGGCCTGCTCGATGGGCTTCGGGCTATATCTGGCGATCAACGCAATCGGGTTTTTCATCAACCTGCCGCTCGGCGGGCTGTTCGGCGGATCGCCCATGGCGATGGGACTCGGCGCCGTGTTCGGGCTGATCGTGACCATCCTCAGCATCTTCGCGTTCGGCTGCCTCATGCTGATCTTCGTGTTTTCGATGCTGTTCGCGTCGACGGTGCGCTGGTCGATCCACAACGCGCGGACCGAACGCGAACGCGATGCGCGGATCGCCGAGCGCAACCGCAAGCGGGCGGAGGAACTCGCCGCGAGGACCGCCGCGGCGTCGTCAGCCGCGGCCCCGGCGTTCGAGGCGCCGACGCCGGAAGAAGCTGGGGTGACCCTGATCGACTCCGGTTCGGACCTGGAAGAGGATCCGGACGAGGAAGAGGACAAGGAATACAACCCGTACGGGGTCGAGGGCGACTGATCGAAGTAAGTGATTACTTACCGGAAGCGCGCTTTCACGCCGTATTCCGGGCTGGCTCCGAAGGGCGAGACCCCGGCCGATCTGGTCTGCTACCCTTCCGCAGTACACCCCTCCCGAGGCGGGCCCCCGTGTCGCGCCGATTCGGAGTTTTCTCTCGATATGCCCAGCCAATCTTCCGCGACCGGGACCGCGCCCGCTGAACTCGCCACCAAGACCCTCCGCTGCGGCGCCATCGGCGTCGGTCGGATGGGGCGTCACCACGCCACGAAATACAAGACCTTTCAGGACCTCGGCGACGACTCGCCGGTGGGCCCGGTCGAGCTGGTCGGCGTCGTGGACCAGGGCGAGGCCCAGCGGACCGCCAACGCCGAGCGCCTCGGCGTTCCCGGCTTCGCGACCGAGCAGGAACTGATCGACCTCGGCGTGGACGCCGTCTCGATCGCGGTGCCGACGACCTATCACCTCAAGTGCGCGCGCCCGCTGCTGGAAGCGGGGGTGGCCTGCCTGATCGAAAAGCCGCTGGCCAACGACGTGAAGGAGGCCCGCGAACTGGCCGACCTCGCCGAACGCCACGGCGCTTGCCTGATGGTGGGGCACATCGAACGGTTCAACCCGGCGGTGCGTGCCCTTGAGCGGGCCCAGCGGACGTCGATGGACGACGGAGCCGGCGGTCCGTCGGGTATTGTGCCGCGGTTCCTTGAGGTGCACCGGGTGAGCCCGATGACCTTCCGGAGCGTCGATGTCTCGGTGGTCATGGACATGATGATCCACGACCTCGATGTGGTGCTCTGGCTCATGGGCGGCATCGAGCCGACGGAGGTGCAGGCCTCGGGCGTGCCGGTCCTCACCGAGCACGAGGACGTCTGCAACGCCCGTCTGACTTTCGATACCCCGGCGGGCAAGTGCGTCGCGACGATCACCGCCAGTCGCCTCGCCATGAAGACCGAGCGCAAGACCCGGATCATTGGTGAGAACGGCTACGTCTCGATCGACTACGCCAAGAAGAACGGCGTCCTGATCCGCAAGACCGCGAACCAGATCCAGATGGACGAGATCCGCGAGGCCCTGCGTTCCGGGACCGACCTCTCGAACCTCGACTACGGCGAACTGCTGGCGATCGATAACCTTGAGATCGACGATGCGGACCAGCTCGAGATGGAGATCACGAGCTTCCTGCAGGCGGTCCGCTCGGGCAACAAGCCGCCCATCGACGCTGAGGCTGGTTTCGCGGCGGTCCGCACCGCCCAGCGCATCGTCGAAGCCGCCAGGAAAGACCGCGAAGGGGCCTGATCCGGCCCGCCGGAGCCCGGCAGAATCGGGGCTTAAACGCTACAATCCCCGTCCCTGCCGACCGACCAGAGCAGCCCGCCAGCCCGACGAAACACGGAGTCTCCTGTGGCCGACAAGTCCTTCACCTGCAAGCTGATTACGCCCGAAGCCCGCATCCTCGACGCCGAGGTCACCTACGCCTCTGTGCCCATGCACGACGGCCAGCGCGGCGTGATGCACCACACGTCGGCGATCGTCGGCAAGCTCGGCCCGGGTCGTCTGCGTCTCGATTTCCCAGGTTCCGGCTCCAAGAGCTGGTTCGTCGAAGGTGGGTTCATGCAGAACGTCAACGACGAACTGACCATCCTCGCCCAGGGCGCTGTCCCGGTTGAGGATCTCGATGCGCAGGAAGCCAAGGCCGAACTCGCCGAGGCCGAGGCCCGCAAGAGCGGCGATTTCGAGGAGATGGAAAAGATCTCTGCCGAGCGCGATAAGGCCCGCGCGAAGGTCGCCGCGGCTGGCGCCCGCTGATCCCGACGCCCGCTTAGGAACACGCCATGTCCGCACCCCGCTGGGGCATCATCGGCACCGGTCGCATCGCCACCGGGCACCTGCCGTGCATGCTCGAGGTCGGCTGCGATGTGCGCGCCATCGCCAGTCGCGACCCGGAGCGGGGGGGCGATCTTGCGAAGTCTGTGGATCTGGACCCCGCGATCGGCTGCACTGTCGAGGAGTTGATTGAGCGCGACGACCTCGACGCGGTCTACATTGCCACGCCCAACCACCTGCACGTCGAGCAGTCCATCGCCTGCCTGCGCGCGGGCAAGCACGTGCTGTGCGAGAAGCCGTTCACGCCGTCACGGGCCGAGGCCGAGCGGGCTTTCGAGGAGGCGACGAAGGCCGACCGACTCCTCGGCGAGGTCTGGACCTACCTGTACCACCAGCAGACCGCCTGGCTCCGTGAGATCGCTGCAGCGGGGGAGTCTCCGGGCTCGCTGATCGGGAAGTTGCGCCTGATCCGCTGCGACCGCTCGCACACGCTCGTCGGCGGGCCGACGGAGAACACCCGGTTGAGCCACCGGATGCAGGGCGGCGCGCTGATGGACCTCGGCGTGTACCCGCTCTCGCTGATGCGACTGCTCGCGGGCGAGCCCGAAGAAGTCAGCGCAACGGGCCGGTTCGCGCCGCCACTCCCCGGCGAGATCGAGGGCGTGGACATTTCGCTGTCGATGGCCTTCCGCTTTCCCGGTGGCGTGCTCGGGCACAGCTTCACCTCGATGGAAGTTACCGAGGGCGTGACGACGACGCTCACCGGCTCGTGGGGACGCCTGACCACCACCCGCCCCTACAACCCCGGCGGCACCGCCCTGCCCGCTCACCTCCCCCGCCTCGAAAACCACCCGGATGGCCCCGGCGAGGCCACGCTGAACGCCCCGACCGGCGGGGGCGGCGCGCCGTCGATGTTCCGGCATTTCAACGACGCGATGGCGGGAACCGCCGAACTCCGGCCGACGCCCGAGCAGACGATCGCGCAGGCCGATGCGATCGACCGGATCAATCGGGCGATTGGCCAGCGATTCGACTGAGTCGCCTCAGACTTTCACCATCTCCTGGAAGTCCGTGTATCGCTTGGCGACCTCTTCCTTGCTGAGCTCGGCGAGGCGGTCGAGGCCGAAGCTCTCGATGGCGAAACTGGCGATCACGGTCCCGTGGGCGAGGGCTTGCTGGATGGAGTCGATCGACACGTTCATGTCCTTGCTGTGGGCCGCGGCGAGGTAGCCCATCATGCCGCCGGCGAAGGAGTCGCCCGCGCCGGTCGGGTCGACGACCTTCTCGACCGGGAAGGCCGGGAGCATGGCGACGCCCTGGTCGTGAACGAGCACGCAGCCGTGCTCGCCCTTCTTGATGACCACGAACATCGGGCCCATGGTCTCGATGATCTTTTTGCCCGCCGAGATCACGTTGCGGATGCCGGTGAGCATGTGGGCCTCTTCATCGTTGATGATGAGCCCGTCGATGTCGCGCATGAGTTTCTTGAGGTCGTCGAGAGCGGTGTCGATCCAGAGATTCATGGAGTCGGCCACGCTGAACACCCGCTCGGGGAAGGCGTGGAGCATCTCGTACTGCACCGCCGGGTGGGTGTTGGCGAGGAACACGAACTTGCTGTCGTTGAACTCCTCGGGGGCCTTGGGCGGGTGCTCGGCCAGAACGCCGAGCTCGGTGAAGATGGTCTCGCGCTGGTTCCAGTCGTCGAAGTACTTGCCGCCCCAGGCGAAGGTCTTGGAGTCCTCGCGGACCTCGAGCCCGGAGATGTCGACCTTGGGGAACCGCCCCAGAATTTGGCGGTAGTCGTCGTGGAAGTCGCCCCCGACGGCGGCGACCATGCGGACGTCGGTGAAGAAGCTCGCCGCGGCACAGAAGTAGCTGCACGACCCACCGAGGATCTTCTCGCGCTTGTCGAAGGGTGTTTCGATGGTGTCGATCCCGATGCTTCCGGTCACAATCAGCGGCATATTCGTAGAGTTCCTGCTTGGGGTGTGGGGTTCTGGCCGGGGTTGGTCGCCGGCGCCCTGTTCTGCTGGGCCTACGCCAAGGCCAGAGGCGGGCATTTCCTGCTGCGCCTGGAGGACACCGACCAGGCCCGCTCGTCGGAGGCCTCGGCCAAGGCGATCCTCGAAGACCTGGCGTGGCTGGGCATCGACTGGGACGAGGGGCCCGAGATCGAGTTCAAGGGGCGGAAAGTCGGCGGCGACCCGCGCTCGGTCGCGCCGTTCGCCCAGTCCGAGCGCCTGGACATCTACAACAAGCACATCGACCAGCTCATCTCCGAGGGCAAGGCCTACTACGCCTTCGACACCACCGAGGAGCTGGCCGCGAAGCGCGACGCCGCCCAGCGCGAGAAGAAGCAGTACCGCTACGACCGCGCCGCCATGCAGATCCCCGAGGCCGAGCGGGCCGAGCGCGTCGCGAGCGGCGAGCCGCACGTCGTCCGCCTGCGCATGCCCGACGATGAGGGGGTGAGCGTGAAGGACGAGGTGCTCGGCGACGTCAGTTTCGCGCCGGGCGAACTCGACGACTTCATCATCCGCAAGATGGACGGCTACCCGACCTACCACTTCGCAGTGGTGGTGGATGATGCGCTCATGGGCGTGACGCATGTCCTGCGCGGGCAGGAGCACCTCAACAACACGCCCCGGCACGTCGCGCTGCAGAAGGCGCTCGGGTTCGATACGCCGGTCTACGCCCACATGCCCCTGATCTTCAACGACAAGGGCGCGAAGATGAGCAAGCGCGAGCGCGACACGACCGTGAAGGAGATCTTCAAGCGCCGTAGCGTGGAAGAGGTTTATGCCGAACTGCCCGAGGGGATCATCGGCATCGAGGATCTGGCGAGCTGGGCCGGCGACAAGAAGGCCCAGCTCGAGGGCGAGACCATCGACCGGCTGGCCGAGGCGCTGGGCATCCTGCTCCCCGAGGTGTCGGTCGAGGACTTCCGCAAGGCTGGCTACCTGCCCGAGGTGATCACCAACTTCATCTCGCTGCTCGGCTGGACACCCAGCAAGCAGGACGGCGCGGACCGCGAGAAATTCGATATGGACTTCCTCGCCAAGGACTTCGACATCGCCCGGATCGGCAAGTCCAACGCGCGGTTCGACCGAGCGAAGCTCATGGCCTTCAACACCGACGTCATCACGCAGCTGCCGGCCGACGAGTTCGTCGAGCGCTTCGCTGGCTACTGCCGCGACTACGAGCCGGCAATCGTCGAGAAACTCTCGGAGAAGGCGTTCGGCGTGCTCGCGCTGGCGGTGCAGCCCCAGTGCAAGACGTTCTTTGATGCGGCGCGTCGGTGCGTGTTCGCGGTGACGCCCGCCGCGGAGATCGTCTACGAGGAGAAGGCCGTCAAGAAGAACCTCACCCGCAACGACGCGGCGGGGCTGGGTGTGCTGCGCGACTTCCGGGGCGTGCTGGCCGACCACGACGACTGGTCGACCGAGCCCTTGTCGAAGCTGGTCGCGGACTACTGCGAGAAGAACGAGATCGGCATGGGCATGGTGGCCCAGCCGATCCGGGTCGCCGTGACCGGCACGCCGGTCAGCCCGCCCATCGGCGAGACGCTCGCCGCCCTCGGCAAGGACGAGACGCTGGACCGGATCGACCGCTGCGTGGTCGAGTGCCAGCGCCTGCTGGCGGCCGGAGTCTGATCAGTCTCATTCGGAAGGAAGGAACCGAGATGTTTTTCAAGAAGCGCAAGCAGGCGGAAGCGGATGCTCCACCCCGACCGAGTCAGCCGGAACCGCAATCGGGCAGCGACGGTTCTGGTCCCGTATCGGATGAGTTTGATTCGCTGATGGAGCAAGCCAAAGCCAATCCTACGAAGGTAGGCGACCTCTGGGATCGGACTATGGAACTTGAGCAATGGCACATGATCCCGGCCGGTGATCAATCCGCCGAGCAGAGTCTCGGTGATGGGTCCGTGCCGAACCCGCTTGTTGTTGTCGAGCAGGGCCGGCCGATGGTGTGCGTTTACACAAGCCGGGAAAGAGCCCACCGCGCGAGCGTCAACCGCTTTCCTGATCGGGCTGCGCATGCTGTGATCAGCACCGATCGGGACGCAGCCATCACGGCGTTCTGCAACTACCCGCAGGAAGTGGTTGGGGTGATGTTCAACCTCGACATTGATCGTGGCGGG
>CAXAVQ010000153.1:0-6713 GCA_963971985.1 uncultured bacterium | reverse complement strand
TGAATTCCGGCAGGACGAGATCCCCGTGGTCGATGAGGCCGGTGGCCCGGTCGGGCTGCTGGATGTGCAGGACCTGATCGCGCTGCGTGTGGTGCAGAACTGAGATGCGTCGGATGAGGCAGTCATGAGCGCAGGCAATGGCGGAAAACTGCTGGCGGCGGTGGTCTTCACGGTAGTCGTGGGGTTGGTCGTCTACGGTTTGACGCGCGGACCGGGCCAGCCGACGGCTCCGACGCCCGACGTGGATGGCCCGGCGATCCAGCCGGGGCCGACGGACGGGATCCTCGGGTCGGTCAACAGTTCGGTGTTCCAGAGTTTCGACCCGGAATCCGGCAAGTTGCGCTACGAGTTGGAGTGGGACACGCTCGATCCGGTCGGGCAAGGGCGGTACGAGCTCACCGCGCCGGTCGCCACTTTCTATCAGGGCGATACGGTCATCGAGGTGCGAGCCGAAGAGGGGCGCCTGCTGTGGCCCTCGCGCGACAAAGAGCCGGAGTCGGGCAACCTGACCGGCGATGTGGTCGTGCGCGTGAGCGATACGGGTGCGCGCGATGCGGAGCCGGAGGTTCTGGGCACGCTGACGACGCAGGAACTGTTCTTCCAGAGCGTGCTCGGCGAACTGAACGCCCCACACGTGGTGCGGATCGAAGCGCCGGGGATCGAGTTCGAAGGGCGCGGTCTGACGGCTCGCATCAGCGAGGTGCAGCGCCGGTTGCAGTACCTGCGGGTCGAGGAGCACCTGGGGACGACCGTGTGGCCCGACCGGCTCGGTGGGAACGATGAGGCACCGAGCGGTTCGGAAACTGCCGCGCGAGGCGATGAACAACCCGGGAGCGGTGAGCCTCCGCTGATCGACCTGTACCGGATCGCGTTTTCGGAAGCGGTGAGGATCGCTCAGCACACTCGGAGCATCGCGTCGGACGAGGCGGAGGTCTGGGTTCGGTTGCGTGACCGCTCGCTCGCGCCGGGCGCGATCGCTCAACTGGGCATTGGGAGCGATTCGGGTGCGGAGCGCGCTGCGCCGGGTGGCAACGGGGTGGGCGATTCGGGTGAGGAGGCCGGACCGATCCGCTTCGAGAACGCGGGTTCGATCGAGATCGTGCCGCTGGCCCAGGAGCCGGCACAACTGGCTTCAGATGATCTCGCCACTCGGTTCCGCGCAACCAACAGCCCCGCGGTCGTGCTTCGGGATGATGAATCCGGGGCGGAGCTGCGCTGCGGGTCGCTGACCTGGGGCTTCACCTCCCGTCAGTTGGCGGTGCGCGGTATCGGCGGCGCGCTCGGGGTTGAGCTGGACTTCCCCGGCGAGGCCACGGTCCGGACCGGCGCGGTCGATGTCGACCTCGAAGCCGGAATCGCGGCGTTCCCCGGCGCGGGGCGCGTCGAGATCCTCGCGGGGCTGACCGGCGAGGACGAGCGCACGGCGATCGAATGGACACAACGGGCGGACGTCGTGCTCGACACCTCGTCACAGGCTTCACGCGTCGCGTCGCGTCCGCTGGTGCGCTGGCTGACGGCGACCGGTGAGATCGAGGCGGTAACCGACAGTGCAACCGTGCGTGGCGACTTCCTCCGCGCTGATTTCAGCAGCCGTCTTGCCGAGGGCGAAGCGAAGAACGCCCTCAGTCGCGTCAGCGTTCGTGATGACGCGTCGGCGGTGATCCGCGATGGCGATGTCGAAGCGGACATCTCGGCGAGGCAGCTCGATGTGCTGTTCGCGTCGGTCCGGGAGCGGAACGGCTCGCGCGAGCGGATCGTCCCAACGCGGGCTTCTGCCAGCGGCAACGCGTCGGCGACGGTGAACGGCGACCGGCTCACGGGCGAGACGATCGACGCGGTGCTGCTTGCCGGCGATGACCGGCGGACGCGGGTGCAGAGCATCGATGCTTCGGGCGATGTGACCTTGCTCACACGCGAAGGGATCGACTTGGCAGCAAGCACGATGCACGCCTCGGAGGAGACCGGGACGCTGACTCTGGTCGGGTATCCGGCGACGGTCGGACTGTATGCCGACGCGTCCGGCGAGGGAACCAGCGCGACCGATGACTTCGCCGAGGGGTTCAGCATCACTGGCGAGTCGATCCGGTTCGATCGCGGGCCGGGCGTGGTCACGGTGTTCGGGGGAGGCGTGCTGAGCTACGCCGCGAAGAACCCCGAGTTCGGCGGGTACGACACGGGCTCGGTCCGCTGGCAACGCTCGATGCGGTTCGACGACCGGGCGGGAAGCGCGGAGTTCGTGGGTGGCGTGGCGGCGAGCGCCACTTCGATGAACGGATCGGAGTACTCGGTCGAGGGCGAGCGCCTCGCGCTGACGCTCGTGCCTGATCTCCTGGACGAGCAGTCGCGCCGGTCGATCAGCGAGAGCGCACGGGGCAACGATGTGGTTTTGGCGATCCGGCTCGAGGCGGCTGCTGAACAGCAGGCGCTGGCGGAAGCACGTCAGTATTCCGCCGGGCATCGGGCCTCGGATCGGGTGCTTGAGACGGCCGCTCGCCTGACCGGTGATGAGATCATCGCGCAGCGCGACACCGGGCGGGTGCTGGTTCCCAGCGCGGGCCGATTGGTGTTCGAGGACCGGCGTCCGTCCGGATCGGACGGCGACGAGTTGCCGACGGACGGTCGCGGCACGACGGTGTTCGACTGGAGCGGGTCGCTCGACGCGCTTCAGGGCGATGGCAGGATCGTGATGACGCGCGATGTGCGGATGCGCCATCGCCATCTGGGCACCGATGTCCTCACGGTCGTCGAGACCGAGCGTCTGACGGCGACGCTGGTCGAGGTCGATGTTGAGTCGGGCGAGCAACAGTACGTGCTCGACGGCGTCGAAGCCGAGGGCGCCGTGCTGGCGACGCACGACGAGAGCCAAGTCGTCGCGGACCGGCTGACCTACAGCCGGGTGGCGGAACAGATCATCGCGTCGGCGCTCGAAGGCAACCGCGTCACGTTCTTCGATGCGGAGACCGGGCGACATATCCCGGCCGAACGCGTGATTCTGGACCTGGTCACGGGTCGCTGGCGGATCGAGCAGGCGGGGCAGATCACGACGCCGCTGAACGCGCCGGGCCGATAATCGCAAACGACGATACGGTCTGGTCGGCTCGAGAGAAGCCCGCCTAGACTTGCGGCACGCCTGCCCGGCGAGTTCGCGGGGCACGAACCCAACGAGAGGCCGCTCTGTATGCGCAAAGTCCTGGTCGCGATACCCGTCTACAACGAAGAGAAGTACATCAACCGCGTCATGGGGCGCGTGCTGGAGCAGAGCTCAGATGTGCTCGTGATCGACGACGGCTCGACGGACAGCACGCCGTGCATGCTGCCGTCGTTCCCGGTCGAGGTGATCCGGCACAGCACGAACCGCGGCTACGGACGCTCGCTGCAGGACGCGTTCCGATGGGCGGCGGTGGACGGCTACGACTGGGTCATCACGATGGACTGCGACGAGCAGCACGAGCCGGAGGCTATCCCGACGTTCCTCGAACGGATCGAGAAGGACGACTGCGACATCATCAGTGGTTCGCGCTATCTCGAGCCGGTACCGGCCGACGACGCCCCGCCGCCGAACCGGGCGGCGATCAACAAGAAGATCACGGCCGAGTTGAACGAGAGGCTGGGTCCGAGCGGGCTGCAGATCACCGACGCGTTCTGCGGGTTCAAGGCGTACCGCGTCGACGCGGTCCGCGACATGGTCTTCGATGAGGACGGGTACGCGTTCCCGATGCAGTTCTGGGTGCAGTCGATCGCGAAGGGACACCGGGTGTGCGAGATCCCGGTCAAGCTGATCTACAACGACCCGGACCGGACGTTCGGCGGGCCGCTGAATGATGACGCGGTTCGCTACGACCACTACCGGACGGTGCTGCACCGCGAACTGCGTCGGCACGAGTCGTCGCTTCCGGGCAAGGCGCTTCAGGACCTGACCGCCGGGGCCTGCTGCCGGTGAACGCGGCGCGTTCGGTCTCGGTTCGCGCCGAGCCGGCGCTCGATTCGTGGGGGCGATTGGCGTGGGAGCGCTTCGAGCGCCTGACCGGAGAGCAGCGAGCCCAGCGGGCGGAACTCGGGCTCCCCACGGATCGGCCGGTCGTCATGACCGGTCATCAGCCGGGGTTCTGGCACCCGGGGATTCTCAGCAAGTATATCGCGGCTGACGCGGTCGCTTCGGCGTGCGACGGCGCGTCGGCGGCGGTCATCGTCGATCACGACCCGGGGGATCCGCTGACGGTGCACGCGGTGAGAGATCGCGACGGCAGGGTCTCGCGGAGCGAAACGACGCTCGGTGGGTCGGTGTCCGGCCCGGTCGCGCGCCTGCGTCCTGCGTCGAAACCGGCATCGCTGCACCCGCCGTCCCCGGAGACGGGGGTCATCTCGGCTGATCGGGAGGCTCTGGCCCGCGCGGTTGATGCGCTCGGCAGGTTCGAGGGCGAGGTGTCGATCGCCGTCCAGAGCGCCCGGGCAAACCGAGAGCTGCTCAAGCCGTGGCACCGGGTCGACGAGTTCACAGTGACGGATCTCGCACGCACGGAGGCGTTCGGGCGGTTCTTTGACCGCTGCATCGATGATACGAGCGCGTGCGTGCAGGCCTACAACCGGGCGGTACGGGCGTTTCCGGAAGCGGGAGTGTCGGAACTGTTCGCGCAGAATCGGGAGCATCGGTGGGAGATCCCGTTCTGGTTGATCGACGCTGAGGCGGGTCGGCGTCCGATGTATCACGAGATGGTCGAACAGCCCCTCTTCGACCGGTCGCGGCTTGCGCCGCGGGCGTTGGCGATGACGGCCTGCCTCCGTATGGCTTTCTGCGACCTGTTCGTCCATGGCACGGGCGGCGCGTCGTACGACCGGATCACCGACAAGTGGATGGCCGACTGGCTCGGCGAATCGCTTGCCCCGGCGGTGTCGATCACGGCGGACGTGTTCCGGGAGATCCCCGTCGAGGGCGATCGGTCGATCACTGAAGAGCAGCGCGACCATGCCGTCTGGCTCGCTCACTCGGCTGCGCACGATCCCCGGCTCGCCGGCGATGCGTCGGCGGCCGAGATCAAGCAACGCTACGTCGAGGATGTTGCCGCCCTGCCCTACGCGAGCGACGAGCGACGCGACCGGTACCTTGAGATGCACCGCTGGCTCGAGGGGTGGCGCGATGCGCACGCAACGCAACTCGTCGAACTTGAGCGCGAGGCTTGCGAGGCGGAGCGCGGCATGGAACTGCGTGCACTCGAATCGCGGCGCGACTGGCCGGCGATCCTGTACCCCCCCGCTGCGATTGATGACCTGGCGTCGCGGATCGTTGCAGGGGTCGGTGGGTCTAGCCTGCGAGAGCGATGATCCCGAGGATCACGCCGGTGAGACCGAGCGTGGCCACGGCGACGGTCAGACCGATGAGCCAGAAGCGGGTCTGGCGGATCTGGCTCAGCATGGCGTTGTCGCGCTCGATCGCCCGGTGCTCGAAGTCGCGCACGGCCTCGCAGGCGGCGGTCGAGGAGCGCGACAGGTCCAGCAGACCCTCGCGAAACTCGGCCATGGTCTGGACGAGCTGGCCCTGCTGGTTTGTGGACCGTTCGATGTCGGTGCCGACGTGGACGATCGCGGACTCGATCCGGTCGAGCAGTTCGCGCGTTGAGTTTCCCTCCTCGCCCATCGCTTTGCGCAGGTCCGTGTTGAGCGTCTCGGCGACCTCGCGGATCTCACGCGGCAGGTGCTCGATCGCCGGCGCGAGTTCGTCGTAGCGCCTGGCGACCTCGGCAATGGTTTCGGAGCGTCCCTTCGCGTCGTCGAGGTGATTGTCGAGCTTGCGCACCAGACCGAGGACTTCCTGGTAATTCCGGTGGAGTTCCTCGATCAGTTCCTGCTTGCTGCGCGGCGACTTGGCCTTCTTCGCGAGCGGGGCCGGGGCCGGGTCCTCGTCGGTTTCGGGCGCGAGGTCCAGGCCCTCGTCTTCGATCGGAACGGACGTCGACGAGTCCGCTTCCCACTCGCCCGAGTCGTCGACGCTGTACCCCTTGTCATCGTCTTCGGGGTCGGCAATGGCCTGATCGGTCTGGGTCGAAGCCATCGCCGCTCGCAGTTGTGCGGCCTGATCCTCGTAATCGTGGGAACGCCCCGTCGGGACGGGCTTCGGCTCGACCTCGACGCTCGATGCCCGTGCGGGGCGATCGGCCCCCTTCGATTGGCCCGATCTTTTGAACAACTTCGCCAGCACACCCATTGCCTGCAACCTCCTGTCATCGCTCGCGTGATCCTTCACGCCCTCTGAGACTACCATCGTCAGATATGCGTTTCCCCCACAATCTGCTGGAACTGTGCAAGTTTTGCGTCCTGCTCACATGCCTCGCGTGCTCGGTCGGGTGCGCTGAGCGCCATGAGCCTGCGGGCGAGGGCGATGTCCGGCTGGCGGTGCTTTCTCCTGCGCTGGCCGACACATTGCACCGGCTCGGGCACGCGGAGTTGATCGTGGGTCGCCAGCAGTTCGACCGGTTCACCGATCAGGGCGTGCCGGTGGTTGGCGATCTGACCGGTGTCGACTACGAGACGCTGCTGAACGTTCGTCCGACGCACATCGTCGCCCAACAGACTCAGGCGGGGCTGCCGGATCGCTTGTATGAGATCGCGAGCGAGCGGGGTTGGTCCGTCCACGAGTTGCCTCTGCTCACGCTGGAGGACTCGATCGACTCAATCGCGGTTCTCGACGAGATCGCGGGAGGGACCGGCGAGCTCGCGTC
>CAXAVQ010000152.1:0-6718 GCA_963971985.1 uncultured bacterium | reverse complement strand
TTCGTCGACCTGCTGGAGATCGACCTGCCGGGGCCGGACACACGCCTCGACGATGAGGAACGCTCGAAGATGGTGCAGCGGGCCATCGAGACCCTGTCGCCGAAGCTTCGCGAGGTGCTGCTCTTGGCGTATTTCCAGCGTCTGAGTTACCAGCAAATCGCGGACATGTTCGACATCCCGCTCGGCACGGTGAAGAGCCGGCTGCACTCGGCGGTCGCCGGGTTCGGCCAGGCGTGGCAGGTGCAGGTGGAGAAGGCCAAGGCCGATGGGGTCTGGGCGTCCGAGAATCGTGGGCACGGGAACGGGAAATGAGCGAGGCGTGCGGAGGAGAGTGGATATCTCGCCTTCCCGGCGCCCACGACCGAACCCGCGTCTCGGAGGCCGCGTAGGACCTGAAGCATGAGCGAGAGCGACACCGACAATGCCATGGAATACCGCCTGAGCGCCGAAGACGCTCTGGTCGTTGACGAGATCGTCACCCAGGAGCATCCCGAAGCGTCCGCGCGTGGGGCTCGGCTGACGGCTCTGCTGGAGACGCTCCGGCTTTCAGCCGGTGAAGAACGACTGCTCGCTTCCGATCGGAGCGATCGGATCGGCGAAGCGACGTCGGTGGCCAACCGGCTTTCGCCCGCGGGCGAACGCGTGGTCGATGCCTTCGCGTCCGGTGAAGAACCGGCCGAAGCCGTTCGCGTGCTCGAATTGCTGGATGAGGCTTCCACCGATGACCCTTCGGACCGCGTTCGACGCATCGATAGGCTGATGGCGTCGATCCGCCAGCGTGATCGTGTCAACGACAAGAAGCCGTTCCGGCTCTCGCCGCCCAGCGCGGATGAGGTCCGGAGCAGCCGGCGGATCCGCTTCAGTGACTTCGTCGCGATCGCGGCGGTGCTTCTGGTCGGGACGGCGGTCCTGTTCCCATCGATGTTCTCGGCCCAGACGATGGCCGAGGAGATCCGGTGCGCTCAAAACATGCAGCAGGCCGGCCTCGGTTTCTCGCTGTTCGCCCAGGATCACGACGGACATCTCCCAGCCACCGAATCGAAAGGCAGTTCCCCGAACGGGCCCACCTCCCGGTGGTGGCTGGTCGGTGACCCGACGAGCAGCCACTCGGCCAACCTTTTCGTGCTGGTCCGCGAGGATTATGTACCGCTTGAGGCGCTCGCCTGCCCCGGCAACGACCAGGCCCCGGTCGCTCACGCGCACGCGCTGGACCGCGACTGGCGGAGCGCGGACGAACTTTCGTACAGCTACCAGTTGTTCAACGGCGCTCCCCCCCGCTTCTCTGATCCGAACGTGGTGCTGGTGCTCGCTGACCGATCGCCGGTCGTCGAGGCCGCGATGCGTGGCGAGACGGTTGATGCCACGCTCAACAGCCGGAACCACGGCAGCCGGGGCCAGAACCTCCTGCTCCCCGATTTCTCGGTGTTCTTCGTGAATTCGCCCCGCCTGGCCGAGGGCGACAACATCTGGATCCCGCGCAGCCGGGAAGACCAGCCCCGCAAGGTCCGCCTCGATGGCACCGAGCGCCCGGCCCCGCGTGACGCGTTTGTGGGCCCGTGACGCCCGGCCCCGCGCCCTCTGATCAGAAAACCTGAGCCGTTGCGGGCCATCGGCACTCTCGGTACACTCCTCGGCCCGACCCAGCCGACCGGCTGGACGGGCGTCGTATTGCCCGCAAAGACAAGGGACATCCCCATGCCGAAGATGAAGACTCACAAAGGCCTGCTGAAGCGCATCCGTCTGACCCGGACGGGCCTCGCTCGCCACAAGAAGGCGGGCAGCAAGCACTTGCGTTCGCACAAGTCGCCCAAGCGCCTGCGTCGCCTGCGCAAGGACTCGTATGCGTCCACCGCGGTGACCCGTCGCCTGACCCGTCTTCTCGGCACCAAGGTCCGTGGTCGCGAGCAGTCGGCCAGCAGCGTTCGTCGCAGCCCGTCGCCGGCCGAGCGTCGCGAGATGCGTGAAGCCGCCCGCGCCGCCGCCAAGGGCGAGTAAACCGAACTTTTCTCTGCCCGGTGGCGACTCCGATCGCGTCGCCGACCGGTGCAGCACGTCCACCGTTTCGTACAAGTTGACTTCACCGTCGTCCGGGATCTGAAGACGAGTTCCCCTCGCCCCGTCCGGCACCGAAGAAAGGATTGATCCATGCCCCGCGTTCGCAAAGGCTCGGCTCGCAAGCGTGCACACAAGCGTGTGCTCCGCGAAGCCCGCGGCTACTACGGCACCAAGTCCCGTCACTTCCAGCAGGCCAAGGTCGCCCTGACCCGCGCCGGTGCGTTCGCCTGGCGTGACCGTCGCGCCCGCAAGCGTGACATGCGTCGCCTGTGGATCACCCGCATCACCGCCGCCTGCCGGATGCGTGGCACCCGTTACTCGCTGTTCATGAACGGCCTGAAGCACTCGGGCATCATGCTCAACCGCAAGATGCTCTCGCAGATGGCGATCGAGGACCCCAAGGCCTTCGACCAGCTCGTCGAGACCGCGGTCAAGGCCTCCAAGGCGACCCCGACCAAGGCGGACTGAGACCGATCAATCTGCAAAGACGAATGCCCCGCTCTCCTGCGGGGCTTTTTCATGCGCTGGCTCAGGTCGAAGCGAGTAAAGAGACGAGCGGGGCTCGACGCAGGGACGGTGCCACGAACGCGTTCGCGGCCCGGCCACAGGCGATCGCGGCGGCCATCTCACCCGATCGCACCGCGCCTTCCATCGTGGATGGCCAGCCGGTTTGCACGTAGCAGCCGGCCAGGATGACCCCGGACTCCGTGACGCTCGATGGGCGCTTCGATCTGGCTTCGGGCGTCGGTGCGAACGTCGCACGCTTCTCTTTCACCGCACGAAACGTTTCGAGGGAAGCATTCTTCGCCTCCGGAACGCAGGTGCGTATATCGGACAGGACACGCTCGACAATCACCTGCTCGTCGAGCGCCATCCACTCGTCGGCGCCGCTGATGACCGCGTGGATCACGCGTCCGTCGGCGTCCTTGCGGAACAGCCACTGCGTGCCCTGGTCGACCAGCACGGCGTGCGGGTGACGCAGCACCGGACGGTCGAACGTCAGGTGCACGCCGAGGATCGGGCTGTGTGAGAGCCCATCCACCTTTCCCAGTTCCGGATCGCTGTCCACCGCTTCGTCACCGAGTACGGATCGAAGGCGCTCGAATGGAACGGCGCAGATCACCCGATCGGCACGGTGCGTATCGCCTTGGCGGGTTTCGGCGCTCCGGCTGTCGGCGTTGACGACGCTCGCACCCGTGATGACCCGCCCCCCCGCTGCTTCGATGATCGAGCGCGCCGGTTCGTAAAGGTCGATCAGAGGCACGCTCGGGACGCCGATCATGGAGGATCGGCGCGTCGCGAGGAACCCTTCTTGGAGCACGTGCAGCGCCACCTGCTGATCGACTCGATCGACCGACGCGTTGCACGCGCTGACCATCAGAGGCTCCCAGAACCGGCGACGCGAGATCGCCGACTGGTCGTGGCGATCCAGCCAGTTCGAGAACGGCTCCGGGGCAAGCGCGGCTCGATCCTCGCGCGCAGCTTCAAGCATCGCCCTGCCAATGCCGAGGCGATCGCGCAGCGACAGGAAGCGGGCGCTCAGGAGCAGTGTCGCACCGTGGAGCGGTGCCGGGAGCGGAGCGGGTCGCGTGATGCTGTGGCGTCCGTCGGGTTCGAGCCAGTGGGTCTCGCTGTACCAGCGCAGCGCCTCCGCCAGCCCCAGTTCTTCAAGAAACCGTCGGTAGTTCGTGCAACAGCCCATCGCAACGTGCTGGCAGTTGTCGATGCGCTCGCCGGACCTCGAATCGTCGAAGCTCGTTGCGCGCCCGCCGAGCTTCTGGCGGGTCTCGAGCACCGTCACCCGGACGCCAATCCCCGCGAGCCGAACCGCGGCGCTCAGGCCAGCGAGCCCGGCTCCAACGACGATCACGCTCTCGGGCGGGTGCACGCCCACGCCCGACGTGGTCATGCGCGCCGCGCCTCGCCCCGTCCGCGCAGCATCGCCCCGGCGAGGATTGACAACTTGGCGCGCGCCGGGAGCGACAACCCGTCGGGCTCGGCGACGCTGCTGGGCTTCTCGATGATCCGTTCCAGCAGAACCCGGTAGGTCTTGGTCATGGCCCAAAGAGGGCGCGCGCCGTCGGGGTGGATGATCTCATCGAGTCGATTCGAGCGTTCGTAGTAGCCGAGCGCTCGCTCGGCCATGTCCCGGACGCACGCGGCGCACGAGGCGGGGTCGTTCCACGTAGCGAGGCGGAGACCGTTCAGGCCGTGGGTGTTGAGCAGCGATTCCGGAACGTAGACCCGCCCGTCCTCGTAGTCCTCGCGGATGTCCCGGAGGATGTTGGTGAACTGGAAGGCGTAGCCGCGATCGATCGCGAGCGGGCGGGCCTCGTCCCACACGGCGTTGTCGCGGATCCCCCAGATCCTCGCGCAGATGAGACCGACCGTGGACGCCACGCCGTAGCAGTACTGCTCCAGCCCCTCGAAGGTCTTGAATCGCGGCCGGACGGTCTGTGGGTCCTCGGGGTCGACGCCCTCATCGGCGTGGATATCCAGTTCGAGCGCGTCGAGCGTGTGCAGGAACTCGTCGGTGCGGAGTTGGAACCGATTGACGGTGTCGATGAACGCGAGCCAGACGAGATCGCTCGCGCCCGCAGCGCGTCTCCGACCGCCGCCGAGGACCGCGAGGGTCGTCTCGCGAAAGTCGGCCAGACGCTCGCGCGATCGGGCTGGGTCGATGGGTGCATCGGCGATGTCGTCGGCGGCGCGCATCCACGCGTAGATGGCGAACAGGGCCGAACGCTTCGGCTCGGGCGTCAGGCGAAGTCCGAGATAGAAATTCTTCGCGCGATCGCGGACGATCCGGGCGCACATCCGGTAGGCCTGCTGCGTCGCGAGGTCCCGATCGGCGGGGACAGCGCCGGGCGGCTCCTCGGCTCGGCTCACGGTTCGTGTTGACCCGGCTCTGGACATACGCTCCCCATCGTACGCCCACAGGAGGGGCATCGCGAGGAAAATCATCCGATTCGTTTCGCCCGGAGGTACGCCCGCAGGACGAGGAACGCTTTGGACAGAGGACCGAGGCGGGGGCGTTTCCACAGGGTGGTGCACCCGAGACGCTCGATCCTGCGCAGCGTGGCTTCGCCGCCGGCGCCGAGTAGCCAGACCGTGGGCGCGAGAGGGCGGGCAGCGGTCTGCGCGATGGCATCGGGCAGGCCCCGGGCGTCGAGGTACATCTCGTGGGTCCGCGTGACCAGCGGCCGCAGCGCCCGGATGTACCGGACGCGCAGTTCCGGTTCGCTTGGCGAATCGATCATGGCGCGGAGATCTTCTGCGGAGAGCCCGGTGTCCCTGGACGGCAGGTAGACGCGATCGCGCTCGAGCAGATCGCGCCGGACATCCTGCCAGTGGTTGGTGAATTGGAGGGCACTGCACACGGTGTCCGACCACCGAACAATCTGCTCGCTGGCGTCGTCCTGCGTATCGATGCCCCCGATCTCCAGCACGATCCGCCCCACCGGGTTCGCCGAGCCGCGGCAGTACGCCATCACCTCGTCCCACGTCTCGTACCGGTGCTTGACCTGGTCCTGTTCGAAGGCGTCGAGCAGATGATGGAAATGCTCGTGCCGGATCGAGCGCCGCTCGGCGGCTCTTGCCAGTTCGGCCAGCATCACGTCGTCCGGGTGGCTCTCGTCGCCAGCGCCTTCACTCGGATTGAGGTGACGCCCGAGTGCTTCACGAAATGCCCTGAGACGCTCCAGGGCGAGGGCGCGTCCCTCTGGCGTTGGCTGGACATCGTCGGCGAGGTCGTCGGCCCGGCGGCAGAAGGCGTAGACCGCGGCGAAATCGCCCACGTACCGCTTGGGGAGCAGCGGCGAAAGGACCGAGAAGTTCTCGTCGGCTCGCTTGGCCGCCACCCGCAGGTCCTCGGTCACCGTCGATGCTGTTTCTTGGTCGTGCTCGTCCAATTCACCCTCGTCGGCTCGCGTATACTGGGCCGTTCTCGCTCTGGAGTCTCTCGAACGATGCGGATCGTACTCGCCAACCCCCGCGGCTTCTGCGCCGGTGTCCACATGGCCATTCAGGTCGTGGAACAATTGCTCGACGTGGTCGATGAGCCTGTCTACGTGTACCACGACATCGTCCACAACACCCATGTCGTGCGCCGGTTCGAGGACCGGGGCGTGGTCTTCGTGGAAGACGTCAACGAGGTGCCCGAGGGCTCGTACGTCGTCTTCAGCGCCCACGGCGTCTCGCCGGAGGTCCGCGCGAAGGCTAAGTCGCGAGGCCTGCACGCGATCGATGCGACCTGCCCGCTGGTCACCAAGGTGCACATGGAAGCCATCGGCACGCGAGGCGAAGCGCCCGAGCAGACGCAGGTCGTCGAGTCACCGGAGGATATCCCCAACCTCACGGTCCACGACCCGACCAAACTGGTCTACCTCACGCAGACCACGCTCAGCACCGACGACGCGGGGGTGATCATCAACGCGCTGAAGGAAGCCTTCCCGGGCATCCAGGCGCCCCCCACCGAGGACATCTGCTACGCGACCACCAACCGCCAGCACGCCGTGCGCGAGATCGCGCCGTCATGCGACCTGACGATCGTGGTCGGCTCGACCACGTCCAGCAACTCGAAGCGCCTCACCGAAATCTCAGCGAACGTCGGCACCCCCGGCGTGCTGGTCGATGACGTGACCGATCTCGACAGTTCGCTCCT
>CAXAVQ010000151.1:0-6720 GCA_963971985.1 uncultured bacterium | reverse complement strand
GCGAGTCGTCGCGGGTGCACAAACCCGCGTTCGGGGCATCTGCGAGCGGGTTCGGGGGTGAGTGGAGTTGACAAGCGGTGAGAAGTTTCTATCTTTGCCCTTCCGCCTCTGGCGATCTGGTGTCGTCTGAAGTCGGGTTGTGGTGCTTTTTCCCTCATGAACTGTTGTTCGGAGCGGGAATCCGAGGCCGCGAAGGCGTTGGGGGGTGTTGAACCCGCCTCGTCGCCGGAGTCTCGGGAGCATATTTTCTGAAGCGGCGGTTCCTGTGAGCCGGCCTGAACTCGTAGATCGGACGCGGTAATCGTATGACCGGCGGCAAGATTCGAATTCGGATGGAAGCGTACGACCACCAGGCTCTGGATGCGTCTGCGCGTGAGATCGTCGAGCACGCCAAGCGCACGAGCGCGAAGGTTGCCGGCCCGGTTCCGCTGCCCACGCGCATCGAGCGGTATACCGTTCTGCGCGGCCCGTTCATCGACAAGAAATCGCGCGAGCAGTTCGAGATCCGGACTCACAAGCGCATCATCGATATCACCGAACCCAACGCCCGCACCGTCGAAGCGCTCAACCGCCTCGTCGTCCCCGCCGGTGTGTTCGTGAAGATCAAGGCCTGATCGGCCAATCCCGCCGCCCTTTCCGGGGCGGTTTTTTCGTGCTCGCGAAAGCGAGCGAGTCAGTTCAACAGGTTCCTCTGCCCGTTCGATGGCACGAACCGCCGCAAGGCAAACCCGGCGACTCGGATGAGTCAACGGCAGAAATGGAAGAGCAATGGCACTCAAGCTTCTCGGCCAGAAACTCGGCATGACCCGTATCTTCAACGAAGACGGCGTCTCTGTACCGGTGACCGTCATCTCGGTCGGTCCGTGCGTGGTCACACAGATCAAGACCGAAGAGTCCGACGGCTACAACGCCGTGCAGATCGGTTACGGCGAGCTGAAGGCTCGCAACTCGACCATGCCGATGATCGGCCACGACGCCAAGGCGAAGACCGCCCCGAAGCGTCTGCACCGCGAGTTTCGCACCGACGATGTCTCGTCGTACGAGCTCGGCCAGCAACTCGGCGTCGAGTTGCTCGAGCAGCTCGCGTTTGTTGATGTCGCGGGCACCTCGAAGGGCAAGGGCTTTGCGGGTGTCATGAAGCGTCACAACTTCGCGGGTCAGGAAGCGTCGCACGGCGTCGAGCGCAAGCACCGCTCCGGCGGTTCGATCGGCGGGCACGCCACCAACCGCGGTACCGGCCCGAAGCTCAAGAAGGGCAAGAAGATGGCCGGTCAGATGGGCAACGAGCGCGTCAGCGTCCGTTCGCTCGAGGTCGTCAAGATCGACCCTGACCAGGGCCTGCTGCTCGTGAAGGGTTCGGTGCCCGGAGCGAACAAGGGGTATCTCGAAATCACGGAGCCGAGCCGTTTGTACATCGGCAAGGCCGCGAAGCAGAAGGCCAAGGCCGGCTGAATCGCGATATCAGGAAGAATCATCGTTCGGCAGCGATGCCGGTGAATCAAGAAGGAACAACGGGTGGTGGAGCGATCTCCGCCATTCGGCCTCGCAGGCCCGACGAAGCGGGAACCACGGGGCGCACACAAGTCAGATCTAGTGTTGCCGAGTCAATGCTGGTCTCCCGCGTCACGCCACGCGTCCGACACCAGCCAAGGCGAAGCCCGGAAGGGCGAGGCGGCAGGAAGGTTTTCTGGAAGCTATGGAAATCCCCGTTCTGAACAAATCGGGCGAGCAAGTCTCGACGCTCGCCATCGACGAGCAGGCCCTCGGCGGTGAGATCAACCCTGATCTCATCAAGCAGGCCTTCGTCATGTACCACGCCAACCAGCGTCAGGGTTCTGCACGCACCAAGAGCCGCGGCATGGTCGAGGGCTCGACCCGCAAGCTCTACAAGCAGAAGGGCACGGGCAACGCTCGCATGGGCAACAACCGCACCGTCATCCGCAAGGGTGGTGGCGTGGCGTTCGCCAAGACGAAGACGCGCGAGGAATACCGCCTCTCGATGCCCGTCAAGATGCGCCGCAAGGCCAACCGCAACGCGCTGCTGTCGAAGCTGATCGACAACGAGGTGCGCATCGTTGACGACCTGAACTTCGACTCGCCCAAGACCAAGGCGTTCGCTGACCTGCTGGGCAAGCTGAACGTGGACCGCTCGTGCATCGTCGCGGTGTCCCCGGACAACCTCAACGCCCGCCTGGCGGCCCGGAACCTCGAGGTCGGCCTCTGCAACTCCGAGCAGCTCACCTGCTGGGAACTTCTCAACCACCGTTACCTGGTCATCGCCAAGTCCGATCTCGAGGCGTGGCTGGCCGGTCCCTCTTCGAAGACTGACAAGACCGCGAGCCGGGTGAAGAAGGCCAAGGCCGCGAAGAATGGGGAGGCCGAGTAATGGAAGCCCATCACATCATCAAGAAGCCGCTGCTGACTGAGAAGACGACCTTTGCGTCGGGCGAACACAACCGCCACGCGTTCGTCGTCTCACGCACGGCGACCAAGACCGACATCAAGAAGGCCATCGAGGACCTGTACAGCGTTCGCGTGCTCGGCGTGAACACCGTGACGACCCAGCAGCGTGCCCGTCGGTACCGCTACGGGATGATCGGCGGCAAGTCGGTCAAGAAGGCCATCGTGAAGGTGCACCCCGAGGACACCATCGAGATTCTCTGATTCAAGGATCTGATCCAGAACTGACCCGCAAAGCCCGCCGAGGCGAGGCACGAATGGGTCGAGAGTGAGCACACCATGCCGATTCGCGTATACAGACCAACCAGTGCCGGACGACGCAACGCGTCGGTCAACATCCACGCCGAGGTCACCAAGACCCGGCCCGAGAAGTCGCTGACCGAGCCGCTGACCAAGACCGGTGGGCGCAACAACCAGGGCAAGATCACCGTCAAAGGTCGCGGCGGCGGTCACAAGCGGATGTACCGGAAGATCGACTTCCGTCGCGCCGATCGCAACGACATCCCCGGCACGGTCATCGGGATCGAGTACGACCCGAACCGCACCTGCCACATCGCTCTGATCCAGTACACGGACGGCGTGAAGCGCTACATCCTCGCTCCCAAGGGCGTGAAGGATGGCAGCACGGTGCTGACCTCGAATGACTCGATCGAGCCCGACGTCGGCAACTGCCTGAAGATCAAGTACATTCCGACCGGCTTCGACCTGCACTGCATCGAGCTGACGCCCGGCAAGGGCGGCCAGATGTGTCGCTCGGCCGGCATGAGCGCCCGTCTGACCAACAAGGAAGACGACTACGCGACGCTGGTGCTCCCCTCGGGTGAAATCCGTCGCGTGAGCATCGAGTGCAAGGCGGTCGTCGGCAGCGTCGGCAACGCCGACCACGCGCTGCGTCGCCTCGGCAAGGCCGGCAAGAGCCGCCACCTCGGGCGTCGTCCGAAGACCCGCGGCATGGCGATGAGCCACAACGCCCACCCGATGGGTGGTGGCGAAGGTCGTTCGAAGGGTGGACGCGCTCCGGTCAGCCGCTCCGGCACGCTGGCCAAGGGCGGAAGCACCCGCGATCGCAAGCAGTTCTCCGAGAAGCTCATCATCCGTCGTCGCAAGACCAAGCGTTACGGTCAGCTCCGCTGATCGCGGCGGCGTCCTGAAGGAACACTCCCCCGGCTCCGGCCAGGATTGACAGTCACCGGCGACAGCCGATGCAGATCGAAAGGAACGAGCCATGGCTCGATCACTCAAGAAGGGCCCGTTCGTCGACGAGCGGATCTACAACAAGGTCATCAAGGCCAAAGAGTCGGGCAGCCGCGACGCGATCAAGACCTGGTCGCGGGCCTGCACGATCGTCCCCGAGTTCGTGGGCCACACCTTCAAGGTCCACAACGGCCGGTCGTTCAACGACGTGTTCATCACCGAAGACATGGTGGGGCACAAGCTCGGTGAGTTCGCGCTGACGCGGACCTTCCGAGGCCACACCAACAAGAAGGAAGGCATCAAGTCCGGTCGCTGATCGCGACGGGCCTGAGCCAGCGTGTTCGAGACAGTTTCCCGGCGGCGATCGAGCCGTCGATAGCACAGCGCGGAGCAATCCGCCGATTGGATTGGGGCGACGATCGTGAAGATCAACGCTGAAAAGTTCAAGAAAGCCATCAAGGACTCGGGCATCGACGTGGAGACCCTCGCCGCCGCGCTCCCGCGCAGCAACGACGGTCAGAAGCAGCAGAAGCTCGCGCTCAAGAAGGTTCGCAACTGGATGGCCGGCAAGGATCAGCCCGGCGCAAAGGCCGAAGAGGTCGACGCGTTGGCGCGGGCGCTCGGCGTCCCGCCGCTGTCCTTCGCCCGCTTCACGAGCACCTTCCGCTTCGCTCGTTCGAGCCAGCGCAAGTCAATGCTGGTCGTTGAGATGATCCGCGGTCGCAGCTTCGCTGAAGCCGATGCGCTGCTGCAGTTCAGCCCGAAGCGAGCCGCCACCATGGTTCGCAAGGTCCTGAACGCCGCCGTCGCCGACGCCGAGGCCGCGAACGCCGATGTCGCCCGCCTCTTCGTCTCCGAGGCGAAGGCCGACGGCGCCGTCATCATCAAGCGGTTCCAACCCAAGGACCGTGGGCGAGCTCACCCGATCCAGAAGCGCACCAGCCACATCACCGTTAGCGTCGAGGAGGCCAACTGATATGGGCCAGAAAGTTCATCCATTCGGTTTCCGCGTCGGCATCACCGAAGCGCACCGCTCCCGCTGGTACGCCCCGAAGGCGCTGTACGGCGAGCTGCTCGTCGAGGACTACCGCATCCGGCAGTTCGTGGACAAGCGCCTCAACCGCACGCCCCCGTTCGCCGCGGTTGCTGATATCCACATCGAGCGCACCCGCGAAGAGCTGAAGGTGATCGTGAAGACCGCCCGCCCGGGCCTGGTCATCGGCCCGAAGGGCGCCGAGGTCGATCGCCTGACCGAAGAGCTGCAGTACATGACCGGTCGCAAGGTCTCGATCTCGATCATGGAGATCAAGAACCCCGACCTCGAGGCCCAGCTCATCGCCGAGGGCATCGCCGAGCAGCTCAAGAAGCGTGCGTCGTTCCGTCGCATCGTGAAGATGCGTGCCGAGGCCGCGATGCAGTCTGGCGCCAAGGGTGCTCGCATCCTGCTCGCCGGTCGTCTCGGCGGCGCCGAGATGAGCCGTCGCCTGGACACCCGTCTGGGCTCGATGCCGCTCAGCTCGCTGCAGGCGAACATCGACTACGGCTTCGCCGAATCGTTCACGACCTACGGCGCCATCGGCGTGAAGGTCTGGATCTACAAGGGCATGTACTCGGAAGAGTCTGCCGAGGAAACCGAGTCCAAGGCCGCCGGGGCCCGTCCCCGCGCTCGCGGACGCCGTTGATCGCCGGTTCACCGAGCGAGTCAGTCCCCCGGATCACTGAAGTCCTGATTGAGAAGGTTTAACCCATGCCCCGCATGCCAAAGCGAGTGAAGTTCCGGAAAGAGTTCCGGCGGGCCAGTCGCGTCAGCGACCGCAAAGCCACCAAGGGCAACTACGTTGCCTACGGCGAGTTCGGTCTGCAGGCGCTCGAGCCCTGCTGGCTGACCGCGCGTCAGCTCGAAGCCGGTCGTATCGCTGCCCAGCACTTCCTCAAGCGCCAGGGCAAGGTGTACATCCGCGTGTTCCCCGACAAGCCCGTCTCCAAGAAGCCGCTCGAGCAGCGCATGGGTAAGGGCAAGGCCGACACGGACTACTGGGCGGCACGCGTGAAGCCCGGCACGATGCTCTTCGAGATCGCCGGTGTCCCCGAGGAAGTCGCGCGTGGCACGCTCGTCCGCATCGCACGCAAGATGCCCGTCCGCTGCCGCTTCGTCGGTCGCCGCCTCGCCGTCTGATCAACGAACGCACAAGGAACCCGTTATGGACGCTCAAGAAGTACGCAAACTCACAGACGAAGAGATCGACGTCGAGATCGATCGCATGCAGCGCAAGCTGTTCGACCTTCGTTCGCAGGCGGTCACCGAGAAGATCGAGAACCCCAGCCTGTTCAAGAAAACCCGCCGCGGCGTCGCCCGGCTGAAGACTGAAAAGCACATGCGAGCACTGAAGAAGCAGGGGGCCGCCTCATGAGCGACTCGGAAAAGATCAAAGGCACGAAGATCGGTCTCGTCGAGTCCGATGCGCGGGACAAGACCCGGCGCGTCGTGGTGCAGTTCCTCGCCAAGCACCCCAAGTACGGCAAGTACGTCCGCAAGCGGACGGTCCTGCACGTGCACGACGAGGACAACCAGTCGCATCGCGGCGACCGCGTCGAGGTCAAGCAGTGTCGCCCGGTCTCCAAGACCAAGTCCTGGGAACTCGTCCGGATCGTCGAGAAGGCCCCGGGCAACTAAACCAATCCCGGCCCCTCCCGACGCTCGGGTGAGGCCGGACCGTTCGTCAGATATCCGCGGCAGCCGCCGCATCAGCGGGTCAAACCGCTGCGAGTGAAGTTCGAGGTTAACGATGCTTCAGCAAGAATCACGGTGCGAAGTCGCCGACAACTCGGGTGCCAAGATCGCCTACGTCATCCGGGTTCTGGGTGGCTCGACGGCTCGCGGCAAGTTCACCCGTCGCCAGGCGGGCGTCGGCGATCGCGTCGTCTGCTCCGTCAAGAAGGCCCTCCCCGGCGCGGACGTGAAGTCCGGCGACATCGTCAAGGCGGTGGTCGTGCGGACCTCCTACCCGACGCGCCGCGCCGACGGCTCCTACGTCCGCTTCGACAACAACGCCGTCGTGCTCATCG
>CAXAVQ010000150.1:0-6769 GCA_963971985.1 uncultured bacterium | reverse complement strand
CGCCCTACCTGGCGCTTCAGGCTGTGGCCCTGCGTCCCGAAGACATCATTTTCGTTCCGCCATCGGGCATCACGCAGGTGAATCGCTTCATCGAGGATCACATCAACCGGCCCCTGACCGGTGTGAGTTCGATCCTGAACCCTGTTACCAACTACTTCCTGCTCCGAGAACTTATAGAGGAGGACGAATAGGCACCGGGGCTGGCGGGAGGTCCGATACACGATCGGTCTGTAACGTCTGTTCCGGTCGCAAGAGGTTCTGTTGGTCTGTGGGAGGACTTTTCCCGCGTCCTTGTCATTCTGTTTGCACCCCTCTGAGGCGTGATGTAGCCTTTTGAAGCAGAGCGGGTCGAATCGAGAAGCACATAAGGCGGGCGGCGTCCGGACGCACATCTGAGCCCAACGCGGTGCAGACTCGCGTTTCGGTCCAGTCCCTTGTAACCGTGCGAAGTCGGCATCTTTGAAGAGTGTGTTTCAACCATGAGCAGCGCCGGGAAGAACCGAATCGACCACGAGCCGGACTCATTTGACGTCCTCTCGATGGTGCGCGACGTCTTTAGCGCGGTGTACCAGTACAAGTGGACGGTCCTCGCGATTTGTGTGCTCACACTCGGTGCGGCGACGGCGTATCTGCTGATCTGGCCGCCGGTGTACGTCGCCAAGGCGACGATCATGCTTGAGCGCAACGAAGACACCGCCCGGGACGACTTCTATATCCAGTGGAACGTTTTCCGGAAGGAGGATCCTCTTTCCGAACTCCAACTCATGAAGTCCGTGCCGATCCTCGAACAGACGATCGAGCGGGAGCAACTCGGCTACGACGATATCTATCACCCCGTCGGATCGCAGCTGAGGTACTTCTGGGAGTCATCATGGCTGGGCACGCAGTACTACGCTTTGAAGCGCGACTTGTTCCCACCCGATGAAGCGGTCGAGGTCAGCCCCGAAGTCGTCGAGTACGGACGCACGCTCGACGACATGGCCAAGGGCATCACGATCATGCCGGTCGGAGACTCCAATGTGGGTGAGCTTCGGATCAAAGGGCCGTCTCCGCGAACGGCGCAGGTCGCGAACACACTGATCGACGCTTACCTCGAGTGGCGCCTGGACATGCACCAGCGGGAAGCCGACGCGGCGTACTCGATCCTTGCCGAGCAGACGGAGCGGGTTCGCTCGGAGATGCGCGAGTTGGAAGCGGACCGCACGGAGTTTTTCCGGGAGAACGGCCTCCTGGTCGGCACTCAGCGTGAAATGCTCCAGGTCGAGAAGCTCACGAATGTCGAGGCCGAGATCGAGCAGCGCGAGGAACGTATCGCCACTTTGAAGGCTTCGCTCGAGGAGGTTGAGACCAGGCTCGCTGAGGAAGACGCTATGCGTCTTGTGGCGTCGGTCGAGGATCGCAACTCGCTGCGCGAGGCCGCGAAGCTCCGCAGGCTGGAGGCCGAGGTGCAACTGCTCGAGGCGCGAGAGAAATATCTCGAGGAGTCGCCCGAAGTGCAGGAGATCGTGCGTCTTGTCGCGGCGCTGGATGCGATGATTGAGGGCGAGCCGGACCGCATCATGGCGAGTCGAACCGAAGGGCTCAACACGGTCCGTCAAGAACTGATCAGCCGAAGAGACGCGTTGCGGAGCGAACTCGTCGGCGCACAGGCGGGGGCTGCCGTGCTGAAGGAGACTGCAGAGGGGTTGTCCTCTCGTCTCGCGCAGATGCCGGCTATCGAGGCCGAACTGAACCGGATCGACCACGAGCACGGCTTGCTCAGCGAGAAATACGATGTTCTGTCACACCGGATGTCGCAGGCGGATGTGTCGCGCAAGACCATCGCAGCGGCGATGCCGAGCATGCGTGTGATTTCGTACGCCCTGCCGCCATCCTCGAAGACCTGGCCGACCTTGAAGATCATCTACCCGGCAGCTCTGCTGATCGGGCTCTTCCTCGGTACGCTCGCCGCGCTCATCAGGTACTACGCCAGCGGCACGGTTCGCCGAGCGGATCTGGTCAGGGAGCATGGCGAAGCGCAGGTGCTTGGCACGGTCAGCGTACCGGTCCGAGGGCGTCCGCTGACCGTCGAGACTCGTCCGGTGAACCGGCCGGTGACGACCCGGTCGGGTGTGAACGGAGCGTAGGAACGGCATGAGCACACGCAGCAACGGCACCGTTCACGGATGGCGATCGCTGTTCCGCAGGCGTCCAGCGGACAGGGATCTCGTGGCGTACCGGCGTCTCGCGCTGCAACTCCAGCAGGACTTGTCAGCGACTGGGAGCCGACGCTCGGTGCTCCTGACGAGTCCGAGATCGTCCGCTGTGGTCGCGCGGAGCGCCGTGCTGCTCGCCTGCTGCGCTGCCGAAGAGTTGGACGGGAAGATTCTCCTGATCGATGCCTGCCCCAACGACCCGGACACGAGCGAGTTGCTCAGCGCGACCGGGAAGCCCGGCTACGCGGAACTGCGACGCGGTGCGAGGGAGGCATGGCGAGATCTCGTGCTCCCGACGGAGAACCGCCGAGTGTCGTTCTTGCCTGCAGGGGATCCCGGTTCGACCGGGGAAGGTACGGCGCTGGCGTTGCCCGACCTGTTGCAGGACGCCGAAAGGGATTACTCACTGGTCATCCTGAGCGGCGGGTCGGCCCTCGACGGCTCCAGTGCTCTCGCCGCGTCTCCGCACACCGGATGCACGTTGATCACCATCGTGGAGGGCGAGACCCGAATGGCCGATCTCAACAGCGCTCAGGACGAACTCGCGCGCTGCCAGACGCCGAAGATCGGGCTGCTGATGACCAATAGCGTCCGTCGGAAAGTCGCGACGCCCGAACGCGTCACGCGGGGCAACGCCGGCAAAGCGGGGTAAGCGATGCGGTCAGAGGTTGATGCGCCGGCGTGGTTCGTCAAGGCGGTGGCGCTCTCCGCTGCGCTGTGTGCCGGCGCCGCTATGGTGGTGGTGCTGATTATCGGCAGCGATCGGCTGACCGCCGTTTCCATCGCGGGCGGTTTGTTCGTCATCGCCGCCTTCCTGAGCGGCAACCTGCGCCTGTCTTGTCTCTGGGGGCTCATGCTGACGCTGCCGTTGAGCGTCGGCCTGCGACTGTCGCAGTATCAGGAACGGGGTGGTGGCGAGAACGCCATTCGTATCGAACTGTGCGAAGTGTTTCTGATCGCGTTGGTATTCTTCCTCGCACACGATGTCGCAACGGGCGCAATCCGGAGGGTGCGGGTGCCCAAGCTGATCTGGCTTTGGGTGGCGATCATGCTTCTGGGCACCTTTACCGCCTTCTTCGGCGAATTCCGCTGGGTTGCCGGGCTCGAAGTCATCCGTATGTTCAAAGTTGGCGTGCTCTTCCTGGTCATCTGCAACGAACTGCGGCGTCGGAGCACGATCCTTCACGGTGCGGCGGCCCTGACGGTCAGCATGCTGGTGCAGGCGACGGTGGGGGTGGTGCAGTACCTGCGTGGGGGGAATCTCGGGCTGGAGGTGCTTGGGGAAGCGCCGGAGAAAACCAGTGAGATCCTCGCCGGGAACTCCGTGTACGGCGCGGAAGTCTGGCGCGTCAGCGGCTTGGTCATGCATCCGAACCTCTTCGGTATCTTCCTCGCGTCGCTGCTTCCGCTCGCGATCGGCATGTTCCTGGTGCGCCGAAACGGGCTGATGCGCATGCTCTACCTCGTGGCCACGGTGTTCGGCGTCGTCTCGCTGATCGCGACCTTCTCCCGGTCATCGTGGCTGAGTTTCGCCGCGGCGATGGCAACGATGCTGCTGCTCGTGTTCAACCACGCGGAACTGCGCCGGCGTGTGCTGGTCCCCTTGATCCTGGCGATGGTGTGCATGGGCGCGGTGGGGGGGGCGTTCTCCGGCAAAATCGTCTCCCGCCTGGTCGAGAGCAAGGAACAGGCGACGACCGGACGAGAGGCGTTCAAAGAGGACGCGCGGCGCCTGATCGCTGCCAAACCGATCTTCGGTTTCGGACTGAACAGTTACGTCGACGTGGTGCTCCCGTATTCAGACTTCTCCCGAAGAAGCTATCCGGACTGGGTTCCACCGGTGCACCATATCTACTACCTGTGGTGGGCCGATACCGGCATCGTCGGACTCACGCTGCATCTGGCTGTGTTCGCATCCGTCGTGCTGGTTGGTATCACCAACCTGAGAATCCGCGATCCGATGATGCTGGCGATCAACGTCGCCTGCTTGGCGGCGATCGTGGCGTTCTTCGTCGATGGATTCCTGAGTTTTCCACTGCGCACGAGCTCGCTCCTGCGCCTGATCTGGGTCCAGTCCGGGCTGATCGTGGCGATCTACTACTGGCGGCTCGGCGGCGGGGATTCTTACGCACAGCGGTCGCCGAGCGATCCGGATGACGAGATCGGTGAGCTGCGAGAGCAGGATCCAGCAGTCGGGGGCAGGTTTGCATGACATCCTCGCTGCCGGGTGATCCCGATCAGGTTGAAGCGACGGATTCGGTCGCTGCCGGGGCGTCCACGCGCAATCCGAGGCACACGGCGTCGCGTGTGTTCAAGAACACCGCGGCGTTGGGGGTCGGGAGCAACGTGAACGCGCTGGGCCGGCTCGTGGTCTTGGCGATCATCGTGCGGAACTGCGGCACGACGACATTTGGCTGGTACATCGTGCTCGTCGAGCTCCTGAAGATCACCGAGTGGCTTATCGACTTCGGCACGACCGAAGTATTCGTTCGCGAACTCAGTCGCGAGCCCTCCAAGCGCGAGCGTCTGCTGCGCATCCTCACGGCAACGAAAGTCATTCACGTGCCAGCGGGTATCGCGATGCTCGTGGTGATCCTCATGGTGATGCAGTACCCTCCCGAGGTGACTCGGATCGGTCTGCTCGGCGTTATTGCGCTGGCCAGTTACGCCGCCGTTGTGGTCTACCGAGTGGTCTACCGGGTCGATCTGACGATGGAGCGGGAGGTCGGCGCGGAGATGGCGTCAGTGATCCTCCTGATCGGGCTGACGGCGTGGGTGGCTGCTTCGGAGACCGCGCTGGTAACTGTGTTCGCCTGCTTCATCGTGTCACGCGTGGTGTTCGCCGGGTTGTGCGTGCTCCTGGGGAGCCGCGATTTTCGCCTGTCGGTGAGCGGTGTGACTGTGCCTGATCTCAGGTGGGCCCTGCGATCGACCGTGCTCATCGGGTTGATCGGCTTTCTGATCTTCATCTACCAGAGCGCAGACCTGCTCGTGCTGTCCAAGCTCGGCAGCGATCTGGATCTCGCGTATTTCTCGGGTGCCCAAAAACTCGCGTGGCCTCTGCTGATGATGCTGGGGGCGATCGGCACGACGATGTATTCGGTGGTGGCGATGCACTGGCCGCACGACACCGATTCGTTCAATAGGGCGTGCCAACGCGGGTTCGACACGGTTTTCCTGATCGGTGCGCTCGCGGTGTGTCCGATGGTCGCCGCTCCGGAGTGGTTTCTCGGCCTGCTGGGTCCGGAACTTGTCGCCGGTGCGGACGCCTTGCCGGTGCTCGTGCTGCTATGCCTGCTCAAGGCCGTGTCCATGACCGTGGGCTCGACGCTGTACATTGTCCATGCGCAGCGAGTCGTATTCGCGTTCGTCGGGGCGGCCCTTCTTGTGAAGCTGCCGCTGATCATCCTGATCGCGCCGCGAGGCGGATTCATGGCAATCGCTTACGCCTCGCTAATCGTGGAGGTGCTCTTCGTGACCATCCCGTCTCTCTACTTCGTGTGGGCAAGGACGGGCTTTTTCCCGCGCTGGGGCACGGCTTTTCGTGTCGGCGCGATCGGTGCGATCGCGGTCTTCGGCGCTCAGGCACTGCTACCAGAGCACGGCTTTCTCAGCGCGTGTCTGGCGGGGGTTCTCTACGTCGGCGTGGTCCTGATGACCCGAACGTTTACGTTTTCTGAACTCCGCAGCAAAGCCGAATCGAAGCCATGAACGCCCAACCCGCGACTCCAGAGATGACCGATCGCGAAACCACAGCCGATGCTCGGAGCGGCACGCGTGTGGCGATCGTGTCTATCGGGATCGGGCGCGTGCAGCGCGGCTACGAGCGGTACTTCGGCGATCTGTTCTCCGTGCTTCGCGAGGCGACCGACGCCACGCTCTACAAGAGCGCAGGCAAGCGGACCCGGTACGAGCGCGTGCCGCGCCTGCTCGGGCCGGTCACCGCGCTGGTCCGCCTGCTCCCCCTGGGCAAGGGTCTCGAAGGGGAGGTCTACCGCAAGTACCGCCACGACTGCCTCGCGTACATGATCTGCCTGCTGCCCGTCTTGCTGCGGGGCCGATTCGATGTCATCCACGTGATCGATCACCCGCTGGCGAAGGCTCTGGAGCGTCTGGGCCGGATCGTGCCCTATCGCACGCGCATCGTCTTCGCGAACGGCTGGGGGGCAACGCCGGACGTGTACCCTCGTGTGGATCTGATCCATCACATCGCCGGCCCGCTCTATGAACAATGTCTCGTTGAGGGGGTGGATCCCGAGACCGTGGCGCTCGTGCCGTGCGGTATCGACACCCGACGATTCAGATCGGCGCTGTCAAAGGAGGAACTGCGTGACAAGCACGGCGTAGGACGGGACACCTTCGTGATCGTCGTTGTTTCCGCGCTCAATCGCTACCACAAGCGGGTGGACCATGTCATCCGAGAGGTCAGCGCGGTGGAGGGTGACCTGCTGCTCTGGATCGACGGCAACCCCGAAGATCCCACCGTCGCAGAGCTCGCAGAATCGCTGCTGGGCGATCGCTGCCGCATCACCCATGTGCCATCGGAGCAGGTCGCGGATCTGTACGGTCTTGCG
>CAXAVQ010000149.1:0-6778 GCA_963971985.1 uncultured bacterium | reverse complement strand
ACGGAGCGTGATGCGACCGGCGAGCATCTGGCCGGGCGGGTCGTAGGTGCGAGAGGCGCGGATCCCCGTATTGACGTGCGCCGTCGTGGTGATGCGGAGCGGGCGGTTGTACCCCTCGACGACCAGCAACGCGTAGCGCTGGACCGGGCCCCAGAGGTCGCCGCTGTCGAAGGTGAGTTCGATCTCCGCGAACTCGCCGGGCTGGATCCACTCTTCGGGCCACTCAGCGATCGTGCAGCCGCAGGACACGCGGACGCCGGTGATGCGGATCGGTTCGTCGGAATCGTTGCTGATCCGCGCGGTTCGGATGACCTTGGTCCGAGGAGGGACGTCACCGAAGTCCACCACGTCGGCGGAAACGCTCACCGGGGGCTTGGTGATCTGACGCCCGTTGCCGGACTGCGCGATCGCCAGCGTCGGCCCGAGAAAGATCGCGAGCGATGCGAAGACGGAACAGAGGCTGGAGGTCAGAGTGCGGTGCATGGGCGGGCCGTTTCCAGGAAAGGGGACTCGCAAGCCTATACCGTCGACCGCTGCGGGCGTTGGCGGCAGAAAAACTCGGGTTCTTTCGGGCAAGTTCGGGTCTGCGCGCGCCGGGAGCGAGGTCCGCGAAATGTGGCCATCAAAGCACCCCCGGGAGGATTCGAACCTCCGACCGTCGGATTAGAAGTCCGATGCTCTATCCAGCTGAGCTACAGGGGCGTCAAAAATCAGCATACGGTACGCCGTCTGATCGGGTGGCACAATAGAATGAGGCTGGTGGCCGTCGAATGCTCGGCGGGTGTCGATGCTCCTTCCGAGGGCCTGTCATGAAGCGTGGATGGACCGGATCAATGATCGGAACGGCGGGTGTGCTCACGCTCGCGCTGTGCGCGTGCGAGGAGCCGGCCGAACGCGACGCCTCGGATACCGGGGAATCCGGTGACCGTGCCGAGGTGATCGAGACGCCGAACGACGACGTGGCGATCAGCGAAGACGCGCAGCCGATTGAAGAAGAGCCGTACACGCTGACGCGGGTCTGCTCGTTCAACATCGAGGACCTTCGCTACGACGACATCATGGCCGCCGGTCGGGGTGACGACAACGAGGGGGCGAACCGGGCCCGGCATGCGGCCCGGCTGATCGCGGCGATCGATCCGGACATCCTGCTGGTCAACGAACTGGAGTACGACTTCATCAGCGCCGAACCGCTCAGCGGCGAGGCGTTCGCCCAACTGATCCGGCAGCAGCGGGCCCAACTGGGCCTGGAAGATCGGGAATACCACGTCTTTCAGGAGCCTTCGAACACCGGCATCCACAGCGGGCTCGACCTGAACCGTGATGGTGAGGTCGTGCTGGAGCCGGGCTCGCGCGAGTATGGCAACGACGCCCTCGGCTACGGCGAGTTCCCGGGGCATTACGCGATGGGTCTGTTTGTCGCCTCGCCGCTTGAGATCGAGCGGGAGGAAGCCCGGACGTTTCAGTCGCTGCTGTGGAAGTCGATGCCCGATGCGCTGCTTCCGCCGGGGGACGGCGAGCGGGTACCGGAATCCGAGGCGTGGTACACCGACGAGATGCTGGCCGAACTGCCGCTCAGTTCGAAGAGCCACTGGGACGTGCCGGTGCGTCTCCAAGACGGATCGGTGCTTCACGTGCTGGCGTCGCACCCGACGCCGCCGGTGTTCGACGGGCCGGAGGATCGCAACGGGCGCCGCAACCACGACGAGATCCGCTTCTGGGCGGACTACCTCGGCGGGGCCGAGTGGATCGTCGATGACAGCGGGGTTTCAGGTGGCGCGACCGACGAACCGGCGGTGATCGTCGGCGACCTGAACTCCGATCCGATCGCCGGGGACAGTCTGGACAATCCGGTGGGCATGTGGCTTCTGGCCAACCCAGTGGTGGATGGGAGTTTTGCGCCGAAGAGCGAAGTCGAGTTGGAGTCGCGGGGGCGTGTGCTCCGGCCCGACGCGACGGCGGAGTTTGGCCTGCGCGTGGACTACGTGCTCCCGACGCGTGGCGCGGTGGTGCTGCGCGGCGGTATCGTTCGAGGCGAAGCCGATCTGCCCAGCGCTGGCTCCCTGAGCGATGAGAGCCTGAATTTGATCGTCTACGACGTGAGCGACCACTTCCCGGTATGGCTGGATATCCGTCTGCCCGATCCGGAACAGTGAGGGCGACCGGGCTCGCAGTTCGGGCGATTTCCGGCGGGGCCGGCTATACTTGCGACCATCCTTCGCGATAGAATTCTCGGCTGGCAGTGATTTTTGCTGTCTCATCGCAAACGCGTCGTAAGGCCCCGAACCGATGGCCCAGTTCGACCAGAGCATGCTCCCCCACGCGATCGATGCCCGCGCATCGTGGTGGTCCGCTGCGCGCGAGCATGTGTCGGTGCTCATCGAACTGAGCAAGCCGGGCATCGTGCGCATGGTGGTCGTCGCGACTGCGGTGGGGTACCTGATCGGATCGATCGGGGCGGTGCCGAACCTGTGGGTTGCGGTGTTCTGCCTGGTCGGCACGGCGCTGTCGGCGGCGGGCGCGGACGCGCTTAACCAGGCGGCGGAAGTCGAGCGCGATTCGTGCATGCGCCGCACGGCGTCGCGCCCGATCCCGATCGGGCGCGTGAGCCGGCGCGTGGGGTACATCGCGGGCATCGCGTTCTCGGTCGCGGGTGTGACGATGCTGTGGCTGGGCGCGACGCCGGCCGCGGCGGTTGTTTCGCTGGCGACGATTCTGTCGTACGTGCTGTTCTACACCCCGCTGAAGGCGGTGACGCCGCTCTCGACGCTGGTCGGGGCGATCCCTGGTGCGCTGCCGCCGCTGGTCGGTTGGGCGGCGGCTTCGGGGACCGTGGTCGGTGAGCCGGGCACCTCGGCGTGGCAACGGCTGCTCGATCCGGGCGGCTGGTCGCTGTTCGCGCTGATGTTCGTGTGGCAGATCCCGCACGTGATGGCGATCAGTTGGAAGTATCGCGACGACTACGCCGCGGGCGGCTATCGCGTGCTTCCTTCGGTCGATCCGACGGGGATCAAGACGGCGCGGGCGTCGGTGATCTGGGCGGCGACGCTGATCCCGGTCTCGATCCTTCCGGCGGTGACGATCGTCCGACACGGTGAGAACGTGGACTCGTCGGTGCTGGGGCTGACCTACGTCATCATGGCCTCGATATGCGGCATCGTGATGTTCTGGTCGACGCTTGAGTTCCTGCGCGAGCGGACCAACAAGCGGGCGCTCATCGTGTTCATCGTTTCCATCCTCTACCTCCCGGCGGTGCTCGCGGCGATGCTGATCGACGCGTTCATCGTGCATCGCCTGTGACCGCCACGTTGCTCCGGGCGACAGGGCTGCGTCAGGTCTATCGCACCAAGGCCGGGCGTGAGCGGGTAACGCGCGTCGCGCTGGACGGTGTTTCGGTCGAGGTCCAGCGCGGCCAGCGGGTGGCGCTGGTCGGTGCGAACGGGTCGGGCAAATCCACGCTGCTGCGTCTGCTGGCCAGAATCGAGGAGCCGCAAGGCGGGGCGGTGCAGTATCTCGATGAGCAAGGAACGGAACTCAGCAGGGGCGAGAGCGCGAAACGCACGGGCGTGGTGTTTCAGTCCCCGGGCCTGGATCGGCTGCTGACCGTCCGGGAGAACCTGCTGGCGCAGGCGGCGCTGTACGGCGTGCCCGACGCTCGGGATCGTGTGCGGGTGTGTGCCGAACGGGTCGGGATCGGGGATCGGTTGGATGACCGCGTCGGCGCACTCTCGGGTGGACTTGCGCGTCGGGCGGATCTTGCCCGTGCGTTGGTATCGGAGCCGTCGCTGCTGCTGCTCGATGAGCCGCTGGCCGGGCTGGATGCGTCGAGTCGGGATGTGTTTCTTGGTCTGCTGCGCGAACTGAGCAACGGCGATCCCGGGTTCACGCTGATTATGTCGTCGCATGCGCCCGATGAGATCCGCCTTGCCGACCGGGTGATCGTGCTCGACGCCGGTCGGGTCGTGGAGTCGGGCGAGCCGGAGACGATCGCTTCGACGACGTTCGACGGGTGCGAACTGATCGCGATCGTGGATTCGAACGCTGTTGCGGGATCCGGTGTGCTCCGGTCGTGGCAAGCCGGGGACTCGACCATCGTCGGCGGAGATCGTGAGGCGATCGAGGCTTGGGCGCTCGAGCAGAGCCGGCGGGGCGTCTCGGTGGAGGTGCGTTCGCCGGACTTCGTCAGCGCGTACCGGCTGATGCTGGCCCGGTCGGGCGAGGGGGTGATGGCGTGACTTCAGCGCTCGGAGCACTCATCTCGCGCGAGTTTGTCCGGATCGGGCGTCAGCCTACGCGGATCATCGCGACGCTCGGCACCGCGGCGGTGTTCTGGCTGCTCGCTGCGAGCGGATTTGCCGGCTCGATGACGCTCCCCGGCGAGGACACTTCGTCGTACTCGGTGTACCTGCTCCCCGGTATCGCGCTGATGGTCGTGCTGTTCGGCACGATCTTCGGGGCCATCGGCCTGATCCAGGACCGGCACTCCGGCTTCCTGCAGGCGGTGCTGGTGAGCCCGGTGTCGCTGTGGACGGTCGCGATGTCGAAACTGCTCCCGGCGTGCGTGCTTGCGACGCTGCAGGGGCTCGCGGTGCTGGCGTCGGTGTTCCTGATCGACGGTTCCGGAGCGGGGGCGATCGGGCTCATCGCCTCAACGATCGCGCTCTTCTGCGGCGCCATGGGGGTTCTCAGCATCGGGCTCGCGCTCGCGTGGCGGATCGACTCCGTCGCTGGTTTCCACGGCGTGATGAACATCCTGCTGCTCCCGGCGTGGGTGCTCAGCGGGGCGATGTTCCCCGTGGACGGCGCGTCGGGCTGGCTGTCGATCATCATGAAGGCGAACCCGCTGCACTGGGTGCACCGGTGCGTCGGGTCGGGCATCGGCGCGACGGGTGATGCGGGTGTGCTCGCGTGGTCGGTGACCGTGTTCTTCCCGCTCGCGAGCGTCGGTCTGATGCTCCTGACCATCCGTCGGAGCGGCGGGCGGCGCGGTGCCGGTGACGCGTGATCGGCCTACCATTGTGAGCGAAGTTCCTTCTTGCTTTCGGGGCGTTTTCTGATGTCGAAGTCACCGATATTCTGGGTTGTTTCCGCGGTCGCGGGGTTGCTGCTGGCGCTGATCGCCACGATCCTGACGACGCAGCGTCCGGGCCCTCGTCCCATCGATCCGAACACGCCGCTGATGAACCCGGCGGCGTACTCGAGCATGGAGATCGTGCCGTTCTCGATGGTCGATCAGAACGGCAACCCGATCGACAATTCGGCGCTGCGTGGCAACTGGACGGTGATGAGCTTCATGTTCACGCACTGCGTTTTGGCCTGCCCGACGCTGCAGGGGAACATGTACCGGCTCGCCGAGTCCCAGACCCTTCGCAACGAGCCGGTGCGATTCATGAGCGTGTCGATGGATCCTGAGAACGACACCGTCGAGCGTCTGAACCGGTACGCCTCTGACATGGGTGTCAATTATGACCGCTGGAAGCTGGTCAGAGGCGAAGCCGACCTGATCCACGGGTTCATGACGTCGCTCGGGTTCGTGCCGCCAAGCGAGGACGGCAACCCGAACAATCTGATCACGCTTCCGGACGGCTCCACGATGGGCAACATCATCCACCCGAACTCGTTTCTTGTGATCAACCCGGAGGGTCAGGTCGTCGGGCGCTATCGCGGCGACGATCCGAAAGAGATCGAACAGCTCGCGATCGACCTGAAGCGGGCGATCAACGGTTGAGAGGCCTGGCCTGAGCGGTCAATCGGTTTCGGTGCGTGCGCTGACGTCGGGCAGTTCGATGTCGTGGCGCATAGCCTCGACCTTGGTGGCGAGGTAGCGGAGGTTCTCCTCGCGTGGCGTCGGCTGGAGCGGGACGCGCTCGGAGACCGTGATGCCGTAGCGATTGAGCTGGTCGATCTTGTCGGGGTTGTTGGTGAGCAGCCGAACCGAGGCGACGCCGAGCGACCGGAGGATCGCGGCGCCGACGCCGTAGTCGCGTGCGTCGGCCTGATGACCGATGGCCAGATTGGCCTCGACGGTATCCATGCCCGAGTCCTGCAACTGGTAGGCCCGGAGCTTGTCGACGAGCCCGATGCCCCGCCCTTCCTGACGCAGGTAGAGCAGAACGCCCCGGCCGGCCTCGTGGATGAGGCGGCGGGACTCGGTGAACTGCTCGCCGCAGTCGCAGCGGAGCGAGCCGAGCAGGTCGCCGGTGATGCATTCGGAGTGCAGCCGGACCAGAACGTCGTCGGCGTTCGCGACGTCACCCACGACGAGGGCGAGGTGGTCGTCGGAACTGCCGGCGCCGTGGAAGACCATGAGACGCACCGTCCCGAACTCGGTGGGGAGTGTGCTCTCGGCTTTGAGCTCGATGGCGGGGAGTGGGGCGTCTGAGGACGTCAATCGCGTGTCCGTTGGCAGGGGAGGAAATGAAGAGGCACTCATTCCGCAGAGTGTAGGATCACCGAGGATGCCTGTCGCGCATCCGGTCGATTCCTCTCCCAGTATCGAAGAGCCCACGCGATTTGGATCAACTCGACGGACAGAACACGAGGCGACTAGTCGTTGCCCAGAGCCAGGCGGATACGCTGGCGAAGCTGCTCGACAGCCGGTTCCGGCTGCCCGGTACGTCCGTGCGATTCGGCTGGGACGCGATCGTCAGCGCGCTGCCGCTGGCCGGTGATACGGTCATGCTGGTCATCGGGCTGTATCCGGTGCTCGAAGCGGTGCGACTGCGTCTTGGGGTTGGTGTGGTGATTCGGATGCTGCTGAACCTGCTGGTCGACTGGCTGG
>CAXAVQ010000148.1:0-6825 GCA_963971985.1 uncultured bacterium | reverse complement strand
AGAGACCCGCCGGTCGCGGAGAAGCGGAACAGGCCGAGGGTCGCCTTGACCCGATTGCCTATCGACTGGAAGGGATCTGTGCACGCCTCGGGCAGGCGAGCCATGACCTCGGCGGGGTCTCCGGCCTCCAGTTCCTGCAGCCAGGAACCATTGGACTCGTTCCTGGCGGGCTCACCGGATTCCGAGGCGACCTGTCGGGCCGGGGCGTCGGCCTGATCGGCCGGGCGGATGGTCGCGACCGCGGTTGAGAGGGTCTTCAGACCCGCCCGCTCGAAGCGGATCGTGAGTCTCTGGCAGGGCTTGCCGTCCTGGCTGAGGTTCTGAGCACTCGACACGACCCCGACACCCCATTCGGGCTTGCCAGCGTGTACCACGCGGTCTCCGAAACCGAACACATCCTGTGCGATCAAAATCACGCTCCTTGAAAGCCCCGCGGGTGTGGGGCTCGGTCGGGCCGAATCCGCGATTTCTGAGGCCAGTGTCCGAGCGTTGGCATTTCACGCCAACGCCGGATTTGCCCATTGAATAGGGTTTCGGCTACACTTCTCTGTTCGCAGCAGATCGGCGGCAACTCGCCGCCCGTCACGGTCGTGGCGGGCAGTCGCTCTTGGCGACCGGCCGTCTGCTCAGTTCAGAGTATACCCGGAGAACTCAGCCCCATGATCGAAGCTCTCAAAAGCGAGGAAATCGTGAACAAGGTCGGCGGACGCTTCAAGCTCTGCGCCCTGATTCAGAAGCGCCTCGTTGAGATTCTCGACGGTGCCCGCCCGCTGGTTGAGCGCAACGGCCGTTCGGACCTTGAAGTCGTGGTCGCCGAGATCATGGAAGACAAGATCACGATCGACTTCGAGAACACCGAGGGCATTGAGCTCTCGCCCGCTGCGGCGGCCATGGTCAACACCGGCGAGTAACTCCCCGCGGGGACTTTCAAGTGGCTTCAGAACTGGACGGGCGTCGGATCTTTGTCGGAGTGACCGGCGGGGTGGCGGCGTATAAGTCCGTTGCGCTCGTCAGTCGCCTTGTGCAGTCCGGCGCATCGGTGACCGTGGCGATGACCGAGGCGGCGACGAAGTTCGTCACGCCTCTGAGTTTTCAGGCCATCTCGGGTCGGCCGGTCTATTCGGACATGTGGGAACACATCGAGTCGCAGGACCCGCAGCACATCTCGCTGGCGTCGTCGCTGGACCTGGCGATCGTTGCGCCGTGCACGATGGACTGCATGGCGAAACTCGTGACCGGATTGACGGGCGACATGGTGACGCTGGTGCTGTCGGCGATCGATCGGTCCAAGACGCCGGTGCTGCTGGCGCCGAGCATGAACGAGGTCATGTGGTCGCAGCCATCGACGCAGCGCAACCGGTCTCAGCTCGAAGCCGACGGCTTCCTGTTCACCGGTCCGACCGAGGGCTGGCAGGCGTGTCGGGCGGTTGGGCCGGGCCGGATGCAGGAACCCGAGGCGATTTTCGACGAGGCGCTCCGGATTCTCGGTCGCTGATCCCTCGACAGCCCGCTCGCGTTCTGGGACGATCCGAACCCGATGACCACCCCAACGACCAGCCCGGCTTCGGATATTGATCGCGAAACAGGCCTGGTCGCGCGTGTCGCGAACGAACTGCACCTGCCGCTGCTGGGCCGGGGCGTCGTGCAGAGTTTCCACCCGACGCACCTCATGCTCGGGAGCTTGGCAGCGCTCGTCGTCTTCGGCGGGGGCTGGCTGCTTGACCGCACTTGGATCGGCATTTTTGACACGGATGAATCGCCGTTCGGTGTGCTCGGTGCATTCTGGCCGACTGGCGGGCCGGCGATGTTTGAGTCGCGCGTGCAGGCGTTCACCCGCTCCCTGGAGTCCCATGAGTTCGGGGTCGCGCTGGTGCTCGTGCTGGCGATGCTGATCGCATCGCTGTTTCTCGGCGCGATCGCGCGGAGCGCAGCGCTCGACATGTGCGCGAAATGCCGTGCCGGGCTGTTTCCATCGATGCGATTCGCGGTCCGCCGAGTCGTTGCGCTGCTTGGTGCGGTCGGGATCCCGCTCGTGGCGATCGGAATGGCGCTCGGGCTCATCAAACTCTTCGGGCTGCTGCTGTTTTCTGCGGGGTTCACGCAGCCGATCGGCGGCGTGCTGTTTGTCGTGCCGCTGCTGATCGGGCTCGTCGTCTCGATCATCGCGATCGCCTTCGCCCTGTTTCACTGCATGCTCGCGCCGGCGACCGCCATCGATGAGGCCGACGCCATCGACGCAATCCAGCGAGCCGCGGGATACCTGCTCGGGAGACCGATCCGCTTCGTGCTCTACGTCGTGCTGTTTGTGATTCTGCTGAACTACGCGTACGCGCTGGTCCAGACCATTTGCCGAGTCGCGATCGGCTTCGCTGACGGGGCATTGCCGGATGCCGGCCTTGAGAAGACCGATGCGGCGTTCACGCGGGACGCGATCGGCTTCTGGGTACAGATGCTCTGGCTCGTGTTCATCGGTTGGGTGATCAGCTTCTACGGAAGCGCATCGACCGTGCTCTACCTGATCATGCGCGAGGCGTGCGACGGGCAGGACGTGTCGGTCATGGTGAGTAACGACACGCCATCACTCGGCTGAAGTCCTCACCGAAACCTGCGCATCGATGCTCTCGCCGCTGGCGATGACCTCGCCGTTCTCGCCGAATTCGGCGGGGAACCTCAGGGTCACAATCTCACCGTCCTGGAACCACGCCAGTTCGACGAACACTTCCGGGACCGGTTCACCGGCCTTCTCCAGCCGGTCGATCAGCGCCGCTCGCTCGGCGTGAAAATCTTCATCGGGGTAGAACTCGATGCGAGTGGTCGGCTCGCCCAGTTGATCGATGCTCTCTGTCACGGTGAGTCCGACGTACTCCGACGCGCCGCCCGTGCCGGTCGACGCGGAGGGGAACCCGCTGCGCAGCAGAGCCGCGAGAATCGCGAGACTGACGAAGAAGATGCCGAGGTAGAGTTGTCGCTTCGATCGGGGCCGGCGCTGTTCCATCGCCACATGCTACGCGGTTTGGGCTTCCCGCTTCTCCCCGCTGAACCGGCGCCTCAGCATCACGAGCAGCGTCGCCGGCTCGAGGAACTGGGCCGGAGGGCGGTAGTAGACGTCGTGCAGTGTGCCGTCGCGCTTCGCTGCGCCGTCGGCGGGCTTCTGTTTCGCAGAGGCGGGCTGGGCAGCGGACACTAGGCGCAGGGTGCCCGGTGCGTCGCCGAGGTGCTGCTCAAGAAGGTTCGGTTGCGTCGTTCGGAAGATGACGTCCTGCTCGTGCACGTTGATCGAGCGGATGCCCAGGGACGATGCCGCGGCCCGGAGTCGGGCAAGTTCCACCAGTCGCTCGGCCTGCTTCGGCAGCGCCCCGTAGGCCTGACGCAGATCCTCCTCGACCGCATCGGCGGCCTCGGGGGACTCGGCGAGCGCGAGGCGTCGGTAGGCCTCCAGACGACGCGCATCAGACGGGATGTAGTTCTTGGGCAGGTTCCCGGTGACGCCGATGCTGACGGTCGTCTCCGAAACAGCGCTGGTCGACTCACCCTGCAGTTCCTTGGCGGCCTGATCGAGCAGTTTGCAGTACATGTCGTAGCCGACGGCCGAGATGTGCCCGGACTGCTCGGCCCCGAGCAGGTTGCCCGCGCCACGGATCTCGAGGTCGCGCATCGCGATCTTGAAGCCCGCGCCGAGCATCGAGTACTCCTCGATCGCGCGGAGCCGCTTTTTGGCGATGTCCGGTACGGGCTTGTCGGGCGGGAGCAGCAGGTAGCAGTAGGCCCGGTGCTTGTAGCGCCCGACGCGACCTCGGAGTTGGTGCAGGTCGGCGAGGCCGAACATGTGCGCATCGTTGATCAGCATCGTGTTCGCGGTCGGGATGTCGATGCCGGATTCGATGATGGTCGTTGAGACGAGGATGTCTGCGCGCCGGTCCATGAAGGTGCGCATCACCTCTTCGAGCTCGCGCTCGGGCATCTGGCCGTGGCCGATGACGATCTTCGCGTCGGGGACCATGCGACGGATGTCGTCGGCGACCGACTTGATGTTGTGCACGCGGTTGTGCACGAAGTAGACCTGGCCCTCGCGCGCGAGCTCTCGCTCGATCGCGTGCCGGATACGCTTCGTGTTGTGCGGGATGACCTCGGTGACGACCGCGCGCCGGTCCATCGGGGGCGTCGAGAGCGACGAGATGTCGCGCAGCCCGAGCATGGACATGTGCAGCGTGCGCGGGATGGGCGTGGCGCTGAGCGTCAGCACGTCCACCGTCAACTTGAGCTGCAGCAGTTTGTTCTTGTCCTCGACGCCGAACTTCTGCTCCTCATCCACGATCACGAGGCCGAGGTCAGAGAACTTCACATCGCTGCTGAGGATGCGGTGCGTTCCGATGAGCACATCGACCTGGCCGGTGCGGACGCGCTTGAGGATCTCGTTCTGCTGCTGGCGGGTCTTGAAGCGGTTGAGCGTCTCGACGCGGAACGGGTAGTCCGCGAAGCGCTGGCTGAACGTCCGCCCGTGCTGCTCGGCGAGGATCGTGGTGGGCACGAGCACCGCGACCTGTTTGCCGAACTCCGCGGCCTTGAACGCCGCGCGGATCGCCACCTCGGTCTTGCCGTAGCCCACATCGCCGCAGAGCAGGCGGTCCATCGGCTGGGTCCGCGACATGTCCCGCTTGATCGCGCCCAGTGCGCTCAGCTGGTCCTCGGTTTCGTCGTAGGGGAACTCCTCCTCGAATTCCGTCTGCCACGCGGTATCGGCCGGGAAGCGGATGCCCGGCATCGACTCGCGAGCGGCCTGCACGCGCAGCATCTCCGCCGCGAGGTCTTTGACGGATTCCTTGACGTGCTCCTTCTGGGCCTGCCATTTCTTGCCCCCGAGCACGGACAGCGGTGGGCGATCGCGACCGCCTCCACCGACGTACTTCTGCACCTTGTCGATCTGCGTCACCGGGACGTGGAGCTTGGCTCGCTTGGCGAACTCAAGGGTGAGGAACTCTTCGGTCCGGCCCGACGCTTCGTGCTTGCCTTCGGCGGCTCGCTTGGCCTCGCGGCGTTGCTTGGCGTTGCCGAGGGCCGTGCCGGCCTGGCGCAGCTTCTCATCGGCGCTCTGCTCGGCGGTTTGCTTCGGACCCTTGACCGCCATGTGGCGCAGGCCCGCGAAGCGCGCGATGCCGTGCTCGGTGTGGACAACGATGTCGCCGGGTTCGAGCTGCAGGAAGGTCTCGCTCGCGCTCTTGTCGCTCGACGCGCTGCGAAACCGGGAGGTGCGCCGGCGCGTGTGGAAGCGGTGCAGCAGTTCGTGGTAGGGGATGACCAGCGTCCTGCCGACGCCGCCCGGGGCCCACGCGAAGCCGCGATGCACGTAGCCGATCTGTTGCTCGATGCGGAGCGCCTGCTCGGCCGGGCAGAACTCTCGGATCAGTTCGCTGCACCGCTTGTTCTCGGCCTCACTCTGTGGACAGACGATGACCCGGGCCGAGGCGGTCAGTTCGCCGAGTTGTGACGCGGCTTCGCTGGCGTCGCGCGGGAACTCGGGCAGCGGCTCGACGGGCAGTTCGATCGCGCTCGCGTCGGCGCAGATGTCGGTCTGGTTGATCTCGCAGAGCGCGTGGAAGTTCGAGCGCAGCCGACGCATGACCTCGGGCGGGCCGTCGATGCCCTTGGCGTTGATGACCCGCTCGTAGTACCCGCGGGCCTGCTCGGTGACTTCCATGGTGTCGCAGATGACGACGATGGCTCTGCGAAACTCGCTGTCCTTGAGCACGTCGAGTACGTTGACCTCGTCGCCGGTGAGCACCGACTGCTCGCCCTCGCGCTGGCCCGAGCCGACGAGATTGACTCGGTCCAGACGCCGATCGGAGCCCATGGTGTCGAGGTCGATCTCGGTGATCGAGTCGATCTCGTCACCGAAGAAGTCCACGCGGAACGGGAGGGACTCGCCGTCGCCCGACGGCACGGTGCTCGATCCGCCGGGGGGTGGGAAGATGTCGATGATGCCGCCTCGCACCGCGAAGTCGCCCGGTTCCTCGATCGAGTCGAGCCGCTGGTAGCCGGCGTTGCTGAGCCAGTTGATGAGCGCGTCCGGGCCGATCTCCGCGCCGTTGCGGAGCGATAGGGTGAGTTCGGCCAGTCGCTGCGGGCGGGGCACGCCCTGCATCAGACTCTGCACGGGCGCGATGATGGCCCGAGGCAGGTCGCTGCCCTCGTGCAGGCGACGGATCAGCGCGAGGCGCCTGGCGAACAGGTCGAGACTCACCGCCGATTCGCCGGGGAGCACCTCGAGAGCGGGAAGCACGCTTGCGTCGATGCCGACCGAGGCGAGTTCCTCGGCGGTGTCGTCGGCCTCGTCGAGGTGGGCGACGGTCATGAGCAGCGGGCGTTCGGTTCGTCTGGCGATGGCGGCACTGACCAGACGCGTGCTGGAGCCGATGACACCGTGCGCGAAATGATGGCCTCCAGCGCTGAGGCGATCGGCGAGAATCGAAACGTTCTCGTCGGCAGCGATCAGGTCGAAATAGGCGTTTCCGGTGCGCACGCGCGTTCTCCGCCGCGTGCGTCAGCGCCCGCGGTTTGGCCGATTGTTCTGTGAGCAGTCTAGCCCGGTGAGCGAGCGGTGGCGTGGGGGCGGATCGCTTCGACGGTGCGCGGTCCGATGCCGGGAACACGGTCAAGGTCATCGATGGATGAGTACGCGCCGCTCACGGCCCGATCTTCCACGATGCGTCGGGCGAGGGCGGGGCCGATGCGTGGTAGGGCGCTCAGTTCCGCCTCGGTTGCGGTGTTGATGTCGATCGGCGCGAGGGTGGGCTGGGTCGGCGACGGGCGGTCGATGGGAGGAAGGAT
>CAXAVQ010000147.1:0-6840 GCA_963971985.1 uncultured bacterium | reverse complement strand
GCATCGCGGCGCCGGGTGGTTCGCGGAGGAGGAGAACACGATGAAACGGGATGCCCTCGGGCGGGTCGGCGCTGTGTTCGCGTTGGCGGGGTTGTGCGTTGCTTCTCAGCAGGCGGGCGCTGACGTCGAGTACGCGTACTACGTGAACTCGGGGATCTGGGGCTTTGATCTCAGCCACATGTCCGACCTCGATCAGGTGCGCGACGGCTTGCCGGGCAACGGCGGCATGTACTGCGTGCCAACAGCGTCCATGAACATGTTCGCCTACGTGGCGAACCACGGGTTCCCAGAGGTCTTCCCAGGGCCGGGATACTGGCAGGCGTCGTCCGGTCCTGCGTACGACGAGATGACGGGCAATCTTCTGCTCCTCGGAGCGGTGATGGGTACGACACCCGAAGACGGCACCGGCGGGACGGGCTGGGAGAACGGCATGGAAGCCGTGCTGAACAACACGGGCAAGTTCGACATCATCAATAAGTGGTCCGGCGGGTCGTACTCACCCTTGGTGCGCGAGATGGCGCAACAGGTTGCTCTCGGCGGCATCGTCGCGTGCGCGTACGGCCGGTACACGGTGCTTGGAACGATCGACGGTGTGCCGGTCATCGATCGCGGGGGCGGGCACGCGGTGACGATGCAGAAGGCGCTGGCGAACTCGCCGACCAGCGGCGTGATGTGGTACCGCGACCCGGCCGACAGCAGCGACGAGTTCACGCAGAGCCCGTACGGCAGCCGCGAGATGCCCTTTGCGGCTGGGCTGTACCGGCTCGACTGGCAGCCGCTCACGGTGCTTGCGATGGACCGGATGGTGATCACCCCGCCGCCGAGCGATGGGCGGTTGCGGATCATCGACCAGTACATGGCGATCCGTCCGAAGTCCGGTTACGCGTTCCAACCGTCGTCGAACGGCCTGAGCATCATCGTCGCGAACATCAGCGAGTTTTTCGTTGGCCAGACATTCGATATCAACCTCGACCAACTCGGCGGGCAGATGATCGACGGGCTCGTGAACGCCGAACAGACCGGTGTGTTCGTGCTGGTCGACCCGGACGACGGCGGGATCGAGGAACTCCACGCGGTCTACCCGTTCGAGGAGGAGCCGCGCCTGATCGGGCAACTGCTGCGTGCGGACCACCTGGCGATCAGCCCGATGGGTCCGGTGTACGCGGCCAGTTCGGCGGCTCTGATGTGCATCGACCCGGGTGTGCTCAACCCGGTGCCGATCCAGATCCCGATCCCGCAGCCGCCGTGCGACATCTCGTTTGATCCGGTAAACGATCAGGTGGTGCTGCTGTCGCCGAACGGGATCCTTATGATGACCGCGTCTGACCTGAAGGGTCCGGTGATGGAGACGGATATCCCCGACAGCGTGCCGCTAAATTCGGAGTCGTCGATGTCGGTCAACCCGGCGGACGGCACGATCTGGGTGATCACCCCGGGCAACGACTCGATGTACGGGCTGACGCCGGTCATCGGCGGGCCGCTGCTCGTGGAGGAACTCGAGTTCGACGAGATTGTGCGCCCGCTGAGTATCGATGTCGACGACAAGGGCACGCTGTTCGTGAACACGATGGACGGTCTGTTCTGCGTGTCGCAGGACAAGGACGGCAACTGGACGGTGAAGGAGGACGACCTGTTCGGCGACCTGCCGCCGGGTACGAGGTTCTACGCCTCGAAGAGCAGTTCGAACTTCGACCCGGTGAACCATGTCGGGCCGGACTACCGGCACCTGTTCCCGGACGAACTGCTGACCATCGGTACGTTCGTTCCGGCCTGTCCGGGCGATGTGGCGCCGAACGGGGTGGTCGATCTGGCGGACCTGAACCTCGTGCTTGGCACGTTCGGGACCGATGTTGATCCGCAGACGGAAGGTGATGCCAACGGTGACGGGGTCGTCGATCTCGAAGACCTGAACATGGTTCTTGGCAACTTCGGGACGGAGTGCGACGTGCTGCCGGGTGGCTAAGAGGGTCTCGGGTCGGTGGCGCCAACGGACTCGGCGATCGGGCGAGGTATAGGATTTCTGTCATGCCCTCTTCCTCGCCTTCTCTGTTCTCGGCACGTGCGCTAACCGTCGGACTGATCGTCTGGGTGGTTGTGTCGTTCGTCCCGGCGCTCGGCAGCGCGTTCGTTGAGATGGGTGAGTGGTATCGCTCGCTCGACAAGCCCACCTGGCAGCCGCCCGGGTGGGTGTTCGGGCCGGTGTGGACCGCGCTGTACGTGATGCTCGGAGTCGCGGCGTGGCGGGTGTGGCGACGCGGCGGGTTGCGTGAGCAGCGCGTGGCGCTGGGCGTGTTCGGCGTGCAGTGGGTGCTGAACGGGCTGTGGACGCCGCTGTTCTTCGGGCTGCAGCGACCGGGCCTCGCGCTTGTTGACATCGCCCTGCTCTGGGCGGCGGCGCTGGTGACGGCGGTGCTGTTCTGGCGGGCGGACCGGGTCGCGGGCGGGCTGCTGGTGCCGTACATGCTGTGGCTGAGCTACGCGACGGCGCTGAACTTTGCGATCTGGCGGATGAACGGCTGAGGCGTTCAACGCGCCGGCGGGGCGCCCTCGATGAGGATCTTGGTGTACGGAGCGCGGCGTGGGACCATGTCGGCAACGGTGAGGGCGTCGAGTTCTTTCACGAACGCTTCGGCGGCGCGCCAGAGGGCTGGAGCGAGTTTACAGACGGGCGCGATCGGGCAGGTGTTGGTCTCGGGGTCGTGGCACTCGACGATGACCATTGGTTCGAGCGTGCGCACGAGTTCGCCGATGCGGATCTGATCGGCGCGCTTGAGGGGGCGGATGCCACCGGAGCGTCCGCGTACGGATTCGATGTAACCGTGTTCGGCGAGGGCGGCGACGACCTTGAGCAGGTGGTGCTTGGAGATGCCGTAGGCCTCGGCGATGTCGCCGGTGGCGATGGGCGGGCTGCCGGGCTGGTGCGGGCCCGCGGCCTCGATATAGAGCAGCACGCGCAGGGCGTAGTCGGTGAACTGGCTCAGGCGCACGGCTGGGTGGCGCTTGCTGGGGGAGGGGCGATCTCGAAGGCGTCGGCGTGGATGGCGTTCATGCGGGCTCCGGCGATGAAGAGTCGTTTGCGGAAGGAGTGTACGAAGCCGGGGTCGCCGCAGATATAGGTTCGTTGTGCCGGAAGGTCGGTCGTGCGCTGGAGGACGAGGTCGTCGAGCTTCCCGATGGCGTCGGGGGCATCCGGATCGTCGGAGTCTGCCTCCCCGTTGAGGGTGCAGAGGGTGACGCTGAGGCTCGGGTAGGCGGCTTCCAGAGCGCGGAGTCCGGACTGGAGGTAGAGACCATCCCGGTGGAGCGCGCCGTGGTAGAGGTGGATCGGGGCGCGGTGGTTGTGCGTGAGGGCGTCCCTGGCGATGCCGACGAGCGGGGCGAGGCCGGTGCCGGTGCCGACGAGTAGGAGCGGTTCGTCGGGATGGCCGAGGTAAAAGCAGTCGCCGGCGGGGCCTCGGAGTTGGACGGTTGCGCCGACGGGCTTGTCGTCGCAGAGCCAGGAGCTCATGCGCCCGCCCTCGATGCGGCGCACGTGGATCTCGATGTCGCCGTCGGCGCTCGGGATGTTGGCGATGGAGTAGCTGCGGGCAAGGGCGTCTTCGCGCAGGATCGTGATGAACTGGCCGGCGCGGTAGTCGCTCAGGATGGTTGTCGCCGCGTTGACCGCGGTGAAGCGGATCCGCGCGACGGTTGGGGAAAGCGTCTCAACGGCACTGATGGCGGCGCTGATCGAACCGGCCTCGGCATCGGGGGGCACGACCGCGAGGTCTTCGGTGGGCCGGGCCACGCAGGCGAGGAAGTAGCCACGCTGCGTGAGCGAGGGCTTGAGGCCCTTCTGCGAGCCGGGGGGCGGGGTGGTGCCCGGCTCGGCTTTGACCAGACACGATTGGCAGACACCGTTTCGGCAGGAGCACGGCAGATCGATCCCCGACGCATGGGCGGCGTCGAGGACCGTCTGTCCCGGTTCGAGAGGGATCGGGTTGCCTTCGTAGGTGAGGCGCGGCATGGCTGGCCCGTCGCTGGAGGAGGGAACGGAAGCGGGATCGGTCGTGAGACTGAACGGTCAGCGGTTGAGGACGTCGTCTCGCACGGAGTTGGCGAGGTCGGCCACCTGCTGGACCTGCTCGGGCGTGGCGCCCATGTCGAGCAGGGTGCCTCCGAGGTGTTCGATGACGATGTCGACGTGCTCATCGTTGAGGCCGCGAGCGACGAGGTGCTTGTGGCCCTCGCGCATGTCCTTGCCGGTGTAGGTGTTGGGGCCTCCGGTGACCATGGTGAGGAAGCCGGCCTGTTTGGCCATCTGCTTGTCCATGTCGGTGTCGTCGAAGAAGTGGCTGACGCGATCGTCGACGAGCATGCGACGGTAGAACTGTTCGACGGCCTGCCGGATGGCGGGCTCGCCGCCGAGCGATTCGTAGAGGGTGGGCACGGGGTTTCTCCGGTTGGGGGTTGGGTTGATTGAACTGGTATTTAATTTACCTGTTTAATCGACAGTCGTCCACTCTGCCTTGATGGGAAAATTCGGAATGTGGAAAACGAGGGGGTAGACTCCCGCCCATGCCGAACCGGAACGACGAGAAGACACGAGTTCGCGAGGCGATCGCCGAACTCGTCGACGCGTACGCGGGGCCGATCTACGGGCTCGGGCTGCGGTTCTGTGGCAACGCGACCGATGCCGAAGACCTGGTGCAGGAGGTGTTCCTGAACGCGCAGAAGGGCTGGGACGGATTCCGGGGTGAGTCGGACCCGAAGACCTGGCTGTACACGATCGCAGCGCGGGCGTGCCAGCGGATGCAGCGGAAAAAGGCGGGCGAGCCGGATCGGGTGGCGTCGCTGGATGCGAAACTGCCGTTCGGTGAACGGTTGATCGCGTCGATCGCGAGCGAGCAGGACGGGGTGGTGCAGGAGCAGATCCGTCGCGAGGCGCGTTCGCGGGTCGAGGAGGCCATCGCGGGGTTGCCGGAGGATTTCCGTGTGCCGCTGGTGCTGAAGGAGATCGTGGGGTTCACGGTGCCCGAGGTCGCCGGGATGCTGGGCTTGGAAGAGGGGACCGTGAAGAGCCGGGTGCACCGGGCGCGTCTGAAGCTGCGCGAGGCGGTGGACGCGGTGCTTCCTCGGAACCCGGAGCCGGCACCGCCCTCGGCGCACGAGCAGCGGGTGTGCCTGGATCTGCTGAACGCGAAGCAGGAAGCCCTGGACCGGGGGGTGGAGTTTGACGGGGCGGTGATCTGCGACCGGTGTCGGTCGGTCTTCGCGGCGCTGGATCTCGCGCAGGAGACCTGCCGGGACCTGGCGGGGGGCGTCCTGCCGGAGGGCGTGCGGGAGCGTCTGGAACGGGCGCTGGAACGGGCGGGCTGACGGGTTCTTTTCGGTCTGAGGGGGTACATTGCGGAAATCTGAGAAATCTCAGAATCGGCGGGAACGATCGGCGGACGGCGTGCCTCTCAGATGGTGCGGGGACGTGATGCGGACCCGGAAGGAGCGATGCCCATGTTCATGCGGATGATCTACGACGAGAAACTGGCGCAGGCGGCGTACCTGATCGGCTGCCAGCGAACGGGCGAGGCGATCGTCATCGACCCCGAGCGGGATGTGGACCGGTACATCGAGATGGCCGCGGCCAATGATCTGCGGATCACGGCGGTGGCCGAGACGCACATCCACGCGGACTTCCTCTCCGGCGCGCGCGAGCTCGCGGAACGGGTCGGGGCAAAGGTGTATGTCTCGGATGAGGGAGACCGGGACTGGAAGTACCAGTGGCTGGACCAGAAGGTCGGCGGCGGGTCGTACGATCATCAGTTGCTGCACGACGGCGATGTGTTCCTGATCGGCAAGATCGAGTTCCGCGCGATCCACACGCCGGGGCACACACCAGAGCACCTGGTGTACATGGTGACCGACCACGGCGGCGGGGCGACCGAGCCGATCGGCATCGCGACGGGTGACTTCGTGTTCGTCGGCGATCTGGGTCGACCGGACCTGCTGGAGACCGCGGCGCAGCAGGCAGGGGCGATGGAGCCCTCAGCGCGCCGGCTCTACAAGACGGTGCACAAACTCAACGACGTTCCGGATTTCGTGCAGGTCTGGCCGGGTCACGGCGCGGGCAGCGCGTGCGGGAAGGCGCTGGGCGCGGTGCCGATGAGCACGGTCGGGTACGAGAAGCGGTTCAACCCGGCGATCCGCGCGGCGACGAGCGAGGACGCGTTCGTGGACTTCATCCTGAGCGGGCAGCCGGAGCCGCCGATGTACTTCGCGACGATGAAGAAGCTGAACAAGGTCGGCCCGCCGGTGCTGGGCGGCGTGCCGCAGCCGAAGCGGATGACCGCAACGGACCTGCGTTCGGTGGACTCGAAAACCACGGCGATCGTGGACACGCGCGAGTGGGCGGCCTTCCGGGGTGGGCATGTGCCGGGTTCGCTGTCGCTGCCTCTGATCAAATCCTTCAACACCGATGCGGGCTCGCTGATCGGCGCGGACGAGCCGATGATCCTGATCATCGAGCCCGATCGGCTCGATGAGGCGGTGCGCGACCTGATCCGCATCGGACTCGACCGGATCGAGGGCTGGGTGGATGCGTCGACGCTCGGCGAGTACGAGGACGATGCGCACACGCTGGCCACAACGCCGGAGGTGGACGCGGACGAGGCGTCCGGGCTGATCGAGTCCGGCGGCGTTCGTGTGCTGGATGTGCGCCGGAAGACCGAATTCCGCGAGGGCCATATCGAGGACGCGACGAACATCGCGCACACGCGCCTGATGTCTCGCCTTGACGAGGTGCCGGACGGGAAGTTGCTGGTTCACTGTCGCAGCGGCGTGCGTTCGGCGCGAGCGTCGGCGTAT
>CAXAVQ010000146.1:0-6856 GCA_963971985.1 uncultured bacterium | reverse complement strand
GGCACCGCACCCTCTGCCGGGCTTCGTCAAGAAGGCGACCACGGTCACGCTCCCGCTCAACCGGGTCGGTGCGCTGGTCTACGGCGTGCTCGCGATGGGCTGGCGGATGTCCAGCCGCCACTGGGTGAACTACGAGAAGGCGTACATCCTGCTCGCGGGTGTCGCGACGCCGCTGGTGCTCTCGGTGCACACGATCGTGTCGTTCGACTTCGCGGTGTCGATCCTCCCGGGTTGGCACACGACGATCTTCCCGCCGTACTTCGTCGCCGGTGCCGTGTTCTCCGGTTTCGCGATGGTGCTCACGCTGCTTATTCCGGCCCGGGCGCTCTACTCCGGCATGCGAGACTTCGTGACCGCTCGCACGATCGAGAACATGTGCAAGATCATCACCCTGACGGGCTCGATGGTCGGTTTCGCCTACATCTCTGAGTTCTTCATCGCCTGGTACGGCGGCAACCCGTTCGAGCAGGGCGCGTTCGTGCAGCGTGCGTTCGGCCAGTACTGGTGGGCCTACTGGATCATGATGCTCTGCAACGTGATCAGCCCGCAGCTGTTCTGGTTCAAGTGGTGTCGCACGAACCTCGTGTTCATCTTCTTCATCTCGATCGTCGTGAACATCGGCATGTGGTTCGAGCGCTTCGTGATCACCGCGTCGCTCACCTACGACTTCCTGCCGGCCAACTGGGCCTACTACAGCCCAACCATCATCGACATCGCGACGTACGTCGGCTCGATGGGCATCTTCATGACCCTGTTCCTGCTCTTCGCCCGCTTCCTCCCGATGCTCCCGATCTCCGAGGTCAAGAACGCGATGCACCAGGCCCACGAGCACCTGCACCCGCACGACCACGACGAAGACAAGCACATGAGTTCCCTCAAGGAGGGCTACTGATATGGCGGTCATCGACACGCACAACGCCCGCGAGATCGCGCCCGAAGAGCCGAGTTACTACGGCATCATGGCCGAGTTCGACGACATCCCCTCGGTGGTTCAGGCCGCGGAGAAGTGTCGCGACCACGGCTTCACCAAGTGGGACGTCTACGCCCCGGTGCCGATCCACGGCATCGACGAGGCGATGGGCATGAAGGGCTCGAAGGTCGCCTTCTGCATGGGAGCGGGGGCCCTCACCGGCCTGACCATCGCCTTCCTCATGCAGTGGTGGTTCTCCGCAGGCTCCAAGCTGCCGGGAATCCTCGACGTGTTCAGCGGCTATGAGATCATCACCCACGGCAAGCCGTTCTTCGCGTGGGAGCAGGCGGTCCCGATCATGTTCGAACTGACCGTGCTGCTCTCGGCGTTCGCCACGATCGGCGGCATGCTCGCGCTCAACAACCTGCCCAAGTGGTACCACCCGCTGTTCAAGAAAGACCGCTTCCTGCGCGTCAGCGACGACCGGCTGGTCATCGCCATCGAGGCGAAGGACCCGAAGTTCGACCAGAGCGAGACCAAGGCCTTCCTCGAGTCGGTCGGCGGCAACCACATCGAACTGGTGGAGGACTAAGCACCGTGACGACCACCACTTCACACGCACGCCTCGGCCGGGTCGCCCTGCGACTCACGATGGTCGCCTTGGTAGCCGGCGCCGCGGTCGCCGGCGGCTGTCGCGGCGACCGCTCCGGCAAGCCGCCCCGTCAGTTCTTCCCCGGCCTCGACGACCAGCCCAAGATGAAGGCGCAGACGCGCAACACCTTCTGGGAAGAGTTCGAGGGCAAGAAGGAAACGGAATCCGACTGGGGTCGCTCGGCCCGCCTGCCCGTCGCCAACACCGTCCCGTTCGGACGCGAGTCCCACACCGGGCCGCTCACTGGCTACGAGATGGTCAACGACGAGAAGGTCATTCGTACGGTTGACTTCGCCCATCGTGAGTCGTTCCTCGCCCTTGACCCGGTCGTGAACACCGGCAAGCGCTTCGACGGCTCCATCGTGGAGCGGATCCCGATCCCGGTCGACCTCGACCTGATCCAGGTTGGCAAGACGCAGTACGAGATCAACTGCCTCGTCTGCCACGGCGGCACGGGCAAGGGCGACGGCATCGTCGGCGTCCGGTGGGCGTACCCGCTGCCCAACTTCCTCGACGACACGTGGCAACTCGGCGCGGTCGGCGCTGAGGGAGAGCCCAACCCGCTGGCCTACGACGGGCACATCTTCGACATCATCCTGAACGGTAAGCCCGCTCCGACGAGCCCGACGGGCTACGCCATGCCGCCCTACGGCGGGAAGGTGACCATTGAGGAAGCCTGGGCCATCGTCGCCTATCTCCGGACCATCCAGGCCACGCAGCGCGGCTCGATCGACACGCTCCGCGAGTACGACCGCTCCGCCGCCGACGAACTCACACGCAACGTGAGCCAGCCCGCCAACGAGAACCCGAACGGGGGTGAACAGTGAGCATCGCTCCGCACTTCGAACTCGGACGCGTCTTCGAGCGCGACAACATCGAGTTCCGCAAGTCCGCCGGTTCCATGCTGTCCGGCGGCATGCTCGGCATCGGTGGCCTGTGCATTCTGCTGACAATCATCGGCGCGATGGGCGGCGACGCCGCGACCAAATCGGTGGCCCTCCACGCGTTCTACGTCGGCGCGATCGTTGCGTTGGGCTTCCCGCTCGGCGCGCTCGCGTTCCACATGATCTGCAACGTGACCAACGCCGGCTGGACCGCGCTGCTGCGTCGCCAGTTCGAGAACATGATGAGCCTCGCCTGGCTCGGCTGCCTGTTCGTGCTCGCGGCGTTCCTGTTCCAGGCGTTGCTGGTCAACGTCTCCGACGTCACGACCGACAAGGCCGCCGGCGTCTACGCCCCGTTCCTCTGGAACTGGATGGACCCGAACTACGTCGAGGGCGACATCCTCTACGACCACAAACAGCCGTTCCTCAACCTGCCGCTGTTTCTGTTCCTGTCGGTCATCTATGCCGCGGTCTACATCGGCCTGTCCAAGGTCCTCTGCGGCATCGCCAAGCGACAGGACGAGGATGCCAGCCGCTGGCACACGCTCACCATGGGGCGCCTCTCGACCATCGGTCTCGTGCTCTACGCGTTCACGACCATGTTCGCAGCGTTCCACTGGATCATGACGCTGGACTTCCACTGGTTCAGCACGATGTACGGCGTGTACTTCTTCGCCGGCAACATCGTCGCCGCGCTCTCGCTGCTGACCGCGATCTTCATCGTCCTCCGCTTCTTCGGCAAGTTGAACGGCGCGTTCACCGACGAACACCTGCACGACATGAGCAAGTTCGTCTTCGGCTTCACGGTCTTCTGGGCCTACATCAGCTTCAGCCAGTACTTCCTGATCTGGTACGCCAACATCCCCGAAGAGACCGCCTACTTCAACATGCGCCGCGAAGAGTGGACCGCGCTGAGCTTCCTGCTCCCCATCGGCCACTTCATCGTGCCGTTCCTCGTCCTGCTTCCCCGCCCGGCCCGCCGCAACGCCGGACTGGTGTTCGTCATGTGCTGCTGGATGGTGTTCATGCACATCGTCGATGTGTTCTGGAACATCCGTCCCGAAGCCAAGTCGAAGGTCCCCGGCTACTCGTGGCTCGACGTCGTGGGCATCCTCGGCCCGGTCCTGATCTTCGGCGGCCTGCTCGTCCGCAAGATCGTCAGCCAGCCGCTCGTCCCGTTGCACGACCCGCGCACCAGCGAAGCGCTCTCGCACAAGAATTACGTCTAACCCTCGCACGATCGGAGCCGAGATGAGCGACGCCCATCACGACGACTGGTTCCAGCATTCCGCCGAAGAAGGCGCCGCCCAGGAGGCGCACGGCCAGATCAACGCGCCGTTCATCATCGGCTTCCTGTCGATGGTCATCATCATCACGTTCGCGCTGGTCTTCATCATCCTCGGCTACGTCGGTCGCGAAGTCGCCGCCGAGAAGGGTGACAAGTCCGAAGATCGCACCGACATCATCGCACGCGAGGTTCTCGAGTCGAAGACCCGCTGGCGCAGCGAACTTGAGGGTGACCCACGCTGGATCAACCTGGAAACCCGCACGGTGCGCATCCCCCTCGACTACGCCGCTCAGGAAGTCGTATCGATCTACCAGCAGAACGATCAGAACTGATCGATTTTCGCGATCCACGCATAGAATCAGCCATGAACCCCCGCCCCCGGATCGTCCGTTGCAGCATCGTTCGCTGCGTGCAGGCAGCGCGGGCTGTGGCTGTGTCCGCGCTGATCGCCGCAGTCGCTCCCAGCGCCCTCGCCCAGTTCTCCGGCAACCCGCTGGAGCGACAGGACCTCGAAGGCGTCGGGCTGACCCGCCACGAGGGCGATCAGGTCCCCCTCAGCCTGACCTTCCGCGACACCGACAACAACCTCCGCACTCTCGGAGAGCTCTTCGAAGACAACGGCCCGCCCGTCGTCCTGCTCCCGGTGTACTTCGACTGCCCGGTCATCTGCCCCATGACCATGAACCAGGCCGGCGGCGCCCTCCGTCGGATCGAGGGATGGACACCGGGCGACCAGTACCGCTTGCTCGTGCTCAGTTTCGATCACCGGGAAACACCCCGCTCCGCACGCATCCAGCGCGACGCCTTCCTGCTCAAGTTCGACCAGCTCCCGCTGGAAGACGGCATCGAGTTCTGGACCGGCGACTCCGAGAACATCCTCGCCCTCATGGACTCCGTCGGGTTCGGCTACCGCTTCATCCCCGGGAGCGGGCATTTCACCCACACCAGCGCGATGATCTTCCTCCGCAACAATGGCACCATCCACAACTACCTGCCGGGGAGCGAATACACCGCCCAGCAGGTGCGCACCGGCATCACCGAGGCCGCCGAGGGTCAGAGCCAGACCCTCTGGGACCAGGTTGTGCTTCTCTGCCGGGTCCGGAGCGAAGCCACCGGCGAATACGTGATCTCCCCCATGCGAGTCATGCAGCTCGTCGGGGCGGTAACCGTCGTTGTCCTGACCACCGGCATCGCGGTACTCGTCGTCACCAACAAACTCAGGGATACCCCCTCGCTGTGATACCGATCGCGACCCAGTTTCAATTGCGACTCCACGCATCGCACCGGGACAAAAGCCGAATCCACTCTTATACTGCTGTACAAACTGCTGTTCTACAGGAATCCGGCAAGGAGCAGTCGACCTGATGGCCTCTCTTTCAACGCACATCGTGACCCTCGGCGCAGAGAACCTCTCCTGGTGGGAGAGGTTCTGGTTCCGTGAGACCGGATCCACCTTCGCGGGCTCCACCGACGCGGTCTACAACTACATCTTCTGGGTTTCGGCGATCTTCTTCGTCCCCATCGTCGGCATGGTGATCGGCTTCGGGATCAAGTACCGGCGCTCGAAGGTCGGCGAGGTCGCCGAGGTCAGCCCGTCTCACAACACCGCGCTCGAACTGACCTGGTCGGTCACGCCCGCCATCCTGATGGCGATCATGTTCTTCTGGGGCTTCAAGGCCTATCTGACCAAGCTCGTCGCCCCCGTCGACGCCGAACCGATCTACGTGACGGCGTACCAGTGGGGGTGGGACTTCAGTTACGCCGACGGCTACAGCGTCAACCAGTACGAGGACATCGCCGCCAACGAAAGCTCGCCGATTATCCCGATCGAAGTCGGTAAGCCTTACAAGATGATCATGACGTCGCGCGACGTGATCCACTCGTTCTACGTGCCGGCCTTCCGCATCAAACGCGACGTCTTCCCCAACCGCTACACCGTGCTGTGGTTCCAGACTACCGACCGCATCACGCACTACTTCGACGAGGACGACAAGTCGGTCGTCGCGATCGACCCCGATCGCCCCGGCTACTACCTGTTCTGCGCCGAGTACTGCGGCGACCAGCACTCGCAGATGGCCGGACGCATCGCCACGCTCTCGCCCGAGGACTACAACAAGTGGCTCGAGGCGCGCAAGGACACCTCGGGCATCAACCTCGTCGAACTCGGCGAGCAGATCGCCCGACGCAACGGCTGCTTCCAGTGCCACTCCGTCGACGGCTCGGCCAACACCGGACCGACCTGGCAGAACCTCTACGGCAGCGAAGTGCCCGGCTGGGCCCCCGGCTCGGAGTTCGCCGACGACGCCACGCCCGGCGTCGCGGGGCGTAGTTACATCGTGGAGTCCATCCTCTACCCAGATCGGTACAAACGCCCCCGCTTCGCCGGTGTGAACATGTCGTCGTACCTCGGGGCGATCGAAGGACGCGAACTCGAGTCCATCGTCTTCTACATCAAGAGTCTCTCCGACGAATTCGCAGCCCAAGCCGAGCAGGAAGCCGCAGCCGAACTCGAGCAGCAACTCTCTGAAACCGAAGGCGAAGCCGACAACGGCGGCTGACGACATCGAAGCGATCCCCGACTTTACGCAGCACCAACGCACACGCCGCGACAAGGCGCACGACCACCGGAGGTCACCCTCACATGGGCCACCACGACAGACCCTACTTCGCTCCCAAAGAGACCCGATGGAAGACCATCTGGTCTTGGATCTACACCGTCGACCACAAGAAGATCGGCGTGATGTACCTCTGCGCCGTGCTGCTGATGTTCTTCCTCGGCGGCGTGTTCGCGATGGCCCTGCGTGCCGAACTCTGGGAACCGATCACAAACGTCACCAAGCAGGTCCAGGCCGAGGACGACGCCGGGCGTCTGCAGTATGAGAACGGTGCGGAAGTGCTCGTTCCGGTTCTGAACGACGACGAAACGCCCGTTCTCGGAGAAGACGGCGAACCCAGGCTCGAGCCGAAGACCAATGAAGCCGGCCAGAAAGTCAACGCCGAAGGCGAGCCCCTCGGCGACCCGATCATGACCGAGGAGGTCGATGAGGAGGGCAACCCTGTCTTCGAAGAGGTCACCGTCCGCGAGGGCGAGCTCTTCAAGGGGTGGACGACCGAGGACAGCA
>CAXAVQ010000145.1:0-6878 GCA_963971985.1 uncultured bacterium | reverse complement strand
CTGCGAGGGACGCTCGGTTCGCACGGTTCGCGCCGACCGGCCAGCCGAGCGCGATCGTCGAGCTCACCAACTTCTCCGAGCAGACCGCATCGCGCGCGATCATCGTCGAAACCCCCGGCACCGAACCACGCACGCAGGCCGTGTCGCTCGACCCCGGCCAGACCGCGCGCTACCGCCTGCCCATCAGCCCCGAAACCGAGGTCACGCTGCGTCTCGATCCGCCCGATACGCTCGAAGCCGACGACGTCCTCACGCTCGTTCCGGAAGACATCCGACCGGTCTCTGTCGACATCCGCGCCGCCGGCGAAGCGATCACGCAGGCCGCCGAGCGCTGGCTCGACGCCGACCCCGACGCCACGCGCAGCGCCGTCTCCACGCCCGAACTGCTCATCACCGACGACCTCGAACCCGCTCCAGCGGGCGCCTGGCCGATCCGAATCGTCGCTCCGGTCGGTACACCGAACGCATACTCCGGCCCCTTCATCATCAACCGCGACCACGAGCTCGCCGAAGGCCTCGATCTGACCGGCCTGATCTGGGCCACCGACCTCGGCGACGAACTGCCGGCCCCTCCCGCAGGCATCGGCCAGCGTTCCGACCCGATCCTCGTGCTCGCCAACACAACGGTCATCGAGCACCGGCGCGACGCCGTCGGCAATCGCGAGACCCTACTCAGCATCGACTTCGACCGTTCGAACCTCGAGGACCACATCGCCTGGCCGGTCCTGCTCGCCAACGCCGCACGCCAGCGCCGCGCTGCGCGCCCCGGCCCGGTCGTCGCCAACAGCCGCATCGGACAGCCCGTGCGCATCTCCGGTCCACCCGACTCAACAGACCCGATCATCATCACCGACCCCTCCGGCCAGACCCGGACCCTGCGCCTGACTGAGGCCGACTTCACCCCGCCGCTCCCCGGACGCTACACCGTGGCCATCGGCCCGCGTTCCTTCCCGCTCAGCGCCCTGCCCATAGCGCCCGCGGAGAGCGATCTGAGCGAAGCGAGGACCCTCTCAGTGGAGCCCGAGGCCGTTGAGGGCGTTGCCAGCGCCGTCACCACACGCAACATCGCGTGGTTGCTCGCCATCCTCGCCGCCATCGCTCTCGCGGTGCACGGCCTGCTCGTTTCCGGCATCTACCGGCGTGGGGGCAGCGTATGACCTTCGCTCAGCCCGCCTGGCTCCTCCTCGCGCTCCCACTCGGCCTGCTGTGGTGGCTCTACAAGGGCCCGACGCGTCCGTGGCAGATCATCCGGGCGCTGCTCATGATCGCGATCGTGCTCGCCATGGCCGAGCCACGCATCCGCTCCGAGCAGCGGGGCGGTCTCACCATCGTCGTCGCCGACCGCTCAGACTCCATGCCAACCACCGCCGAGCGCGACCAGCTCGACGCCATCGCCTCGCTCCGGTCGTCCATGCGCTCCAGCGACCGCATCGCCGTCGTCAGCTTCGGCGACCGCTCCTTCGTCGACACCCCGCCCGGACGTCGAGCACCCGAGCAGTTCACCACCACGCCCGACACCGGCGCTTCCAACATCGCCGGCGCACTCCAACTCGCGCTGTCCCTCGCCCCGCCCGACCAGCCGGCCCGCGTCCTGCTCATCTCCGACGGGGCCGCTTCCGACACCCGCGCGCGCGAGATCGCCGCCATCGCCGGCGGGCGCTCCATCCCCATCGACTACCGCCCGCTCACCCGCTCCGCGCAGAACGACCTGGCCATCGAGCGCATCGAAGCGCCAACGGGCGTTTCGCTCAACGAGGCTTTCCTGCTCACCGCGTGGGCCGTCGCGCCAACCGAGCAGACCGCCTCCTACGAACTCCTCCGCTCCGGCACCACGATCGCCAGCGGCACCGTCGAGGTCGGTCCCGTTCCGACCCGCCTCGTCTTCCGACAGGCCGCCCGCAGCGCGACCACCGCGGACTACGAACTCATCCTGCGAGGGTCTTCCGACGATCCCCGCCCCGAGAACAACCGCGCCCGCATCCTCGTCGGTGTCCGCGACGTCCGGCCGCTGCTGATCGTCACCGAAACACCCGGGGCCGGCCTCTCCCAACTGCTCGCCGGCTCCGGCCTGCCCGTCGAAACCCGTACTCCCGAGCAGGCCGACCTGTCCCTCGCGTCCCTCGCCGGTTTCGGCGGCGTCATCCTCGAAAACGTCCCCATCCAGTCCGTCGGCCTCGACGCCACCCAGACCATCGCACAACTCGTCGAAGACGCCGGGCTCGGCCTGCTCATGACCGGCGGCGAACGCTCCTTCGGCGCCGGCGGCTACTACGAATCCCCCATCGAGCCCGTTCTGCCCGTGTCCTTCGAACTCCGCAGCGACCGACGCAAACTCTCCCTCGCCGTCGTCGTGACGATGGACCGTTCGGGATCGATGGCCGTCCCAGTCGCCGGCGGCCAGACCAAAATGGAACTCGCCGGCGAGGCCGCCTCGTCCGTCGTCGAGTTGCTCACCGCCTTCGACGAGTTCGGCTCCATCGTCGTCGACACCGTGGCCCACACCATCGTGCCGCTCCAGCGCCTGGACGACCCCCGCCCGATCGTCAGCGACCTCAGGCGCGTCCGCTCCATGGGGGGCGGCATCTTCGTCTTCGAGGCCTTGACCGCATCCGTCCGCATGCTCGAGAACGCCACCGCGGGTGCGAAGCACATCATCCTCTTCGCCGACGCCGCCGACTCCGAAGAGCCCGGTGATTACGTGCGCCTCCTCGAAGCCGCCAACCGCGCCGGCATCACCGTCAGCGTCGTCGGGCTCGGGTCGCCTTCCGATGTCGATGCCCGGCTGCTCGAAGACGTCGCGCTCAAGGGCGGTGGCCGGTCCTACTTCACCACCGACGCGCGCCTCCTGCCCCAGATCTTCACCCAGGACACCTACGCCGCCTCACGCGGCGCATTCCTCAAAGACCCTGTCGACCCGGCCCTCACCGGCGCGCTCAACAACCTGCTCGGCGTCTCGTTCCGCTCGCCGACGCCCCTCGGCGGCTACAACCCCTCCTACCTCCGCGACGGCGCGACCCTCGGCGCCACCAGCATCGACGAATACGCCGCGCCCATCGTCGCCCACTGGCAGGCCGGGCTCGGTCGCACCGCCATCTACGCCGGCGAGGTCGACGGCGAATACACCGGCGCCATCGCCGACTGGAACCAGTACCCCGAACTGCTCACCGGCCTCGCCCGCTCGATCCTCCAGCCCGATGAGGAATCGCGCGACGTCGTCGCGATCCAGCGCATCGAGGGGTCCGTCGCACGCGTCGAGCTCTACACCGACCCCGATCGCCCGCTCGACACGAACCCTTTCGCAAGAGTCGTTCGCGAAGCGTCTGCGAACCAACCGATCCGAACCGAATCCTTCGCCTTCCGATCCTCCGGCACCGACCGGCTCGTCGCCGAGATCCCCCTCCGCGCCGGAGAAGTCATCGCACCCACCGTCGATCTCGGTGGCGGCGACACCATCGCTCTCTCGCCGATGATCCTGCCCTACGAGGCCGAACACCGCCCCGCGAGCCCCGAGCAGGGCCTCCGACTGCTGCGCGACATCGCCGACGCCTCCGGCGGCGAAGCCCGCACCGACCTCGCGCAGATCTGGCAACAACTCCCCGTCACCAAGCGCTACCAGTCCATCGCCCCCTGGCTCTTCGCGCTCGGCGCGATGCTGCTGTTCTTCGAAGTGCTCGAGCGACGCACGCTCGTCTTCTCGCAAATGCGTGCGTCCCAGCGCGCAAAGGCGGTGGTCGAGAAGGCCCAGGCAAAACGACAGAAAAAACGCCGGACCGCAACCAAGCCGGCCCCCGTCGCGCGATCCGTTCAACGTCCCGCGCCGACTCAGCCGACCGCCGAAACACCGGCGGACCAGCCGAGGCAGCCCGGCAAACCCAAACCCGAGCCCAAAGCCGGAACAGAGGACAGCGAAGAGACCCTCAGCGCCATCCGCTCGATCAAGCGGGACCGCCGCAACTGAGTGCCGGCTCAGCGCTCCGCCAGATCGTGCTGGATCACCACCGAACTCGGCATCGGCGGGTAGCGCATCGCAAACCGGAATCCGTGGAATTCCTCCGCGTCCCACCCGAGTCGTCCGTACACGTGTTCGATCAATTCCGGATGATCGGGCAGCAGGGGGGTCGCAACCTCCGGCGGCGAGTGGCCGATGCTCTGCATCTGCTCAGCGATCGGAAGCCGGTCGAACTCAGAACCCTCGCTCGGTCCCAGTTCTGCGCCCACGAGGCTGTAGACAAGCGGTCGGGGTGTCATCGCGAACTCGAGATCCCGGTGGACCTGCAGGTCGCACACCAGCCACTCCGTCGGCACCTGGATCGGCACCGCGTGCTCGCCCACGGCGTTGTGTTCGTCGGCATAGATGCTCGCGAAACTCCGGACCCGCTCGCCGAAGATCCAGGTCTGGCGCCCGTGGTTGCCGATCGGCCCCGGTGAGAGCATGTACCGCGTCACCTCGCCGCGCGTGATGGGTTGGAACGCCGGGTCCGGTGTAGTGCAGAAATCGCGCATGAGCATCAGCGGATTGTCCGCGCCGCCGGACGGACAGATCGGCTCCGGCCTGGCGTCCGTCCGGACCGAGCCATCGTCGTTGTAGGCGAAGCGCATGAACAGCGGCACGCTCACATCCGCACGCAACCGTCGCACATCGATCAGCCCGCCGACGCTGGCGGTGTCCAGCCGGGTGGGGTCCTCGGCGTTCGGCGCGAGGAAGAACGACGCCATGCGGACCCGCGCCTGGATGCCCCAGATCGCGCTGTTGCCCTGAAACGCCATCTTGCGCGTCGCGTGCAGGTGCTCCTGGGGCACCTTGTGGGGCGCGTTGCTCGAGAGCACGAGCTGCAGCGTGGGCCGATCGTCCACGTGCAGTTCGACCATCCGGTCGAACCTGTCGATCGCCGCACGGGCGGCGTCGACACTTGTCTTTGAGGCCCCGCCCGACTCGAACGCCTGCAGGATCCGCTCCATCCCGGTGTCGCCGGGCAGGTTCGAGATGATCGAATGGGGCTCGGAGACGGTGACGATCTTCGAGATCTTCCAAGCCAGGTTCTTGTTGATCCCGAACCGCCGGGCCATGTCCTGCGGCTTGGTCGGATCGGCCTTCAGGCTGGACAGCACCTCGGTCAACGCCCCCCGGACGCCCTGGTAGGTCTGGTCGAGCGCATCGTCGAATCGCTGGGCCGATGGTGGTGTGGTTGTTTGGTCTTTGGCAGCCATGTCGAATGGCATCCTTTCCCGTATGTGACGGGAGCATACCCCAAGTCAGGGTCCAAAACCATAATTCCCAATAATTTTCCCATGGGAAAATTGACGGGATGAAGTTCCCCCTGTACCTTGCCGATGCCTCGGGCCGCGGCGTGGCTGCGCCCTTTCCAGATTCGGTGCCACAACGGCACGCTTTGCACCAGGGAGAATGAGATGAAGACCATCGCTATCGCAGCCGTCGCGCTCGGCATGACCGCCGTCGCCTCCGCGGACATCATCCAGGTCGACATCGTCGGCCAGGTCGACTTCGGCGGCGTCAACATCGGCCAGTGGGCCGACGTCAACCCCGGCGACTCCGCCGTCATGAGCTTCCAGCTCGACTCGAACAACTTCGTTGACAGCGCCAACTTCCCGACCCGCGGCTACGAGCTCATCCAGAACTCCTTCGTCCTGACGCTCGACGGCATCTCCGGCGGCCTGGCCAACCCCTACCCGGCAGGTCAGACCCCGTACTTCATCCTCCGCGACAACGACCCGGCGGTCGACGGCTTCTTCCTCGGCACCAGCCCCGACGGGTTCCCGAACGGCGTCTCGACCGACGAGCCGGCACAGCTTGCCGACACCTTCACTGCCCTCTTCTCGGCGACCTACGGCAACGATCCGCTCAGCTCGCTCGACATCGTCGACGCCGTCGGCACCTATACCTTCGACGGCCTGACCGTCTTCAACTGGGGCCTCGAAGACGGCTCCGTTCAGCCCATGGGCTTCATCTTTGACAGCTTCACGATTTCGGTAGTGCCCGCACCCTCCTCCGCGGCTCTGCTGGCGATGGGTACGCTGTCCTGCGTCCGCCGTCGTCGCGCTTGCGCGTAATCGAGCTGCCACGAAGCCCAGACCCCGGAAAGGCCCGCCGCACAGGCGGGCCTTTCTTATTTTTGCAGTTCGGACCCCGGCGAAATGACGGATAGGGGCGGGTCAGGAGACGAGTGAATGCGGCCCGACTCTTCAGGCAAGGACGGTCAGAATCGCGTCGCGCAGCCCATCGGGCGTTTGATTTTCAGCAGGTCAATCCAGAAGTTCCATCTTGAATCACCTCCCGTTCGCAGGTAGTTTCAGATCGTTCAGGATCCCCCAGTCGTTGTCGAGCTTTTATAGGCGGCGAGGATGGTCTTCTAACGTGGTTACGACTCCGCGATGAGGATCGGCGGTGCCGGAATCGAGACGACAGACACCCGGTCTCTAACCCTGCGTGCATCATGCCGACCCATGACGAGACACCCGAACTGAACAACGACAGATCCGCGCTGTTTGAGGCGATCTACGACGAACTCCGCGCAGTGAGCCGCGGTCTTATGCGAAACGAGGACGCCGGGCACACACTCCAACCAACGGTGCTGGTGCACGAGGCATTTCTTCGGATTTCTCAGGAGACCTCCTCCCTCTTCAATGACGAGGCGCACTTCAAGGCGGTCGCGGCGATGGTGATGCGCCGGGTACTCATCGACCACGCGCGGAGCCGCACGGCAGCGAAGCGCGGCGGTGGACGCCCGCTCCGTCTGGAGAAGATCGAACCGGTCGCCGACGACGATGAGGGTCTATCGCCAGAAGAACTGCTCGCGCTGGATGACGCCCTCGACCGGCTCCAGGAGAAAAGTCCACGTCAGGCAAGGGTTGTTGAACTG
>CAXAVQ010000144.1:0-6885 GCA_963971985.1 uncultured bacterium | reverse complement strand
GCGGTCTCGCGATACCAGTTGCGCATCACGCCGTAGGCGAAGGAGTCGATGCAGCCGCGATCGGGGTCGAACTTCTCGAGCTTGCGCCAGAGGACCAGTCGCAGGTCCTGGGCGAGGTCGTCACGCTCGTCGGGGCTGAGCCCGAAGATCCGCTGCAGGCGGCGGGTTTTGCCGCGGATGCGTTTCTCGGTGGTGGGGGTGAAGGGGTTCGGACGCGGGTCCGGTTCGTTGATCTGGATCATGTCTTCTCCTCGGGACCGTCGAGGAGCGCGTGCGGGTGCCGCGATGGGCCGGATGCAAAACGGAGCCGTTGTGCGATGCCTGGTTCGGGCACCCACAACGGCTCCGCTGAGCGGTCACCTGTTATGCGGTGGTTGGGATGTGGTGGGGTCTAGGCCGTCGCGGTTAAGCCACCGAGGCCGGGTCGGCGATCTCCATGAGGAATGGCAGCCCGTCTTGCACGGTCAAGCTCTGAATCTGGCCATCACCGATGTCCGCGATGATGGCGAAGAGCCTGGCAACCTCGGATTTCAGCGTGTAATTGATGAGGTCTGGGTCGATACCTGATGTTGACTTGCTGCCGAGCTTCAGCTTCCGGATTACGCGAGGCGCGGGGTCGAAGACCGGTTCGCCGCCTCGGATATGCAACGCTTCGATGCGGCCGAAGCTGATCTCCTGCATCCGCTTCACCAGCTTCTGGCCATTGCGGGACAGTTCAGAGAAGAGTCTGGGCGTGTTCACGTCGTGAATCTCCGTGGTTCATTGATTCTGGTCGATATCTGCTTATCGCGAGATTCGTCACCTGATCGATGCCGCCCTCGGCTAGTCGAGGATTGAGCGGGCGAATGGAGGCGGGTCCTCGCGAGATGGGCTCCGTACGGATGCCTTGGCGTCGCTGGTTCAGGCCGCGTCGGTGTGGTTCGGGAAACAGATGTTGAGGCAAAGCCATGTCGATGACGATCGCGAGTTCTCTTCGAATGTCAAGGCGGATTCGAGCGGCTTCCCAAGCGGAATGCGCTGATCGAGTTCGACTTCAGGTCATCGTGTCGTGCTAAGTATTGATACATAATCCATGAAAACGGAGCTTCTTGTCGAGGTGTGGAATGGATCGGTATGTTCTGCGGATTGCTGCTGATAAATCCAGTAAAATAAGCGGATTTGTCCGGAATGGCGTCCGTGCGTCAGCGGTCGAAGTGGGTGAAAAAGTACTCAAAAATTAAATTCGGTAATTTTCAGTTTAATTAGTAGCATGCGGTACGCTAAACCGTACCAACAAGGCAAAACAGGGTCGTCACAAAAAATTTTCGTAAAATCCAAGAAATCGACTCTCAGACGACTTCGACGGTTCTGGGTAACAGCAGCCAGTTCCACATCGCTCGCTGCCTTGCCCACGAGATCTCCCGCACGACCGGTCTCAGCTTCTGCTCCGACACCGGATCGCAGCCCTTCATGACCCGCGGCAGAAACAGGATCTCCTCTTGGATATCCGGCGCAAGCAGCGTCAGGTTCATGATTTGCGACATCCGAGCCCTCGTCACGTGCCCCAGCCGGGCCAGTTCGGCCTGATCGGCGATATGACCCTCAGCGATGAGGTGCTCGCAGCGGATCGCCAGGGCCATCAGCCGCGAGATCCGCGGGACACGCCCCTCGTTGACCGGCTTCTCAGTGGCCTCGCCGGTCTTGAGCTTCTTCTGGCCGGACCGGCCGGTCGCAAAGTGGACTTTCTCGGTGATCGTGCTGCTCACGCCGCGGCCTCCTCGCTCGTGCTCTTCGGTTCGTCTTGCGTCGGCGCCGGCAGCGGCACGCCCTCGAAGAACGTCACGCTGACCGACTCCTCCTCGGGGTCCCAGTCGATCCGCTCGATGAGCATCCGGATCAGGTCGATCCGCTCCTCTCGCTTTATGCCCTTCCACAGGGCATCGAAGTTCTCGGCCAGCCCCATGGCCTCATCCGGGTCGGCCAGCAGCGCCCCGATCGTGATCGTCAGTCGCTCGACCGTCGTCTTCGCGACCGACTCCATCACCTCGCCCTGATTGACGACGTCCCGGATCTTGCCCACTACGAATCGCTCGAGGTCGCCTGCGGGAAGAGACGCCCCCGGGCAGCTCGACCACCCGTGCTTCTGGGCGCGGCTGCAGACGTAGTACTGGTACAGCCTCGAACGGGCCGAGGAGGACTTCGCCTTCGGGTCCGCGGCCTTGCTGACGGCGTGGTGGATCATCGCGCAGTCGCAGTGGGCGCATCGGACGAGGCCCTTGAGCAACGCGTTGTGGGTGTTGCAGACCCGCGAGCCGTGGTCCTCCCGGTTGGCGTTCATCCGCGATTGCACGGCGTCGAAGGTCGCCTGCTCGATGATCGCCTCGTGCTCGCCCTCGTAGATCTGGTCGTGGTGCCTGACCTTGCCCAGGTACACCACGTTTTTGAGGATCCGCAGGATCAGGTTCTTGCTCAGGGGCTTGCCGCCCATGAGCCGTCCGGTCTTCGCCGTCCACGATTTGGTGGTCCAGCCGAGGTGCCGGCAGGCGACGACCACCGGCATGACCCGGCCGTGCTCGAGGTACATCGAGAAGATCTGCCGGACCCGGTCGGCTTCCTCCGGGTTCACGGCCAGCGTGTTGCCCCCGGGGCGGTGGACGACGTCGTAGCCGAGCACGGGCAGGCCCCCGGCCCACTTGCCCTTGCGCCGAGCCGCGGCGATCTTGTCGCGGGTCCGCTCCGAGCAGAGCTCCCGTTCGAACTGCGCGAAGCTGAGCAAGACATTGAGCGTCAGCCGGCCCATGGAGTTCGAGGTGTCGAAGCTCTGCGTCACGCTCACGAACGAGGCGTGGTGCTTGTCGAGCGTCTCCATCAGCCGCGCGAAGTCCGTCAATGAGCGTGTCAGCCGGTCGACCTTGTAGCAGACCACCACATCGACCTTGCCGGCCTCGATGTCCTCGAGCAGGCGCTTCAGGGCCGGGCGCTCGACGTTGCCACCGGTGTAGCCGCCGTCGTCGTAGCGGGTGGGGAGGCACTCCCAGCCCTGGCCCTTCTGGCTGGCGATGTAGGCTTCTGCGCTCTCGCGCTGGGCATCGAGCGTGTTGAAGGACTGATCGAGCCCCTCGCTGGTGCTCTTGCGCGTGTAGATCGCGCAGCGGACGACCGGGTTGGAGGGCTTCGCGCGGCTCACCGTCCGGACTCCTTCGCGCTCTTCCCGGCCTTCTTCTTGGTCTTGGCAAGCCCGAAGAACAGGTGTCCGTTCCAGTGGGTGCCGGTGATCTCGTCGGCGATGGCCGTCAGCGACTTGTAGAGCCTGCCCTCGTACTCGAAGCCGTCCTTGAGCACGGTCACGCGGTAGTCGGTGCCCTTGTACGTGCGGCTGAGGACCGTCCCCGGGATCGGCAGTCGCGGGTTGCGCGTGGAGACCTTGCCTTCGAGCGTCCGCAGGCCCGCGCCGGCGGAAGGCTCGGCGGTCGTGGGGGGCCGGACCCGCAGGTCCTCATCGCGGGCGAGCTCCTGCGCCCGGGCCTTGGCCCGCTCGGTCAGCCCGCCCTCGCGGAGAGCCTGCTCGCGCCACGCGATGCGCCGGATCAGCCATTGGCGGTTGCCCGAGCGCGTCTCCTCGCCGAAGAGGACGCGGTAGCGATCCCGCAGCTCGGACGGGGACATGTCCTCGATCGAAGCGATGAGCGCCTCGGTGTCCGGATCGGGCTCTATAGAGGTATCGGCGGCGTTGTTCATCGCGGATCGTGCTCCTTGCCGGTGCAGTGGGGCTCTCGCTCTCTGGCCCGTTCACCGGCGGGGACACTGATCCCTGAAACCGCCGACAGATCAAGCCCGATCGGGGCGTCACCCCGAGGATTCGGGCGATCCTCGGCAGAAATCTCGATGATCCGGGCCGATGCGGTCGCCAGCAGGGCGATCACGCGCGAAAACCGCGGCGAGAAGCCGTCGATGGTGTCGGTGGGGGAGTCGGGGTCGGTCGCGGGCACGGTGAAGGTCCTTGCTCAGAGAGCGGGAGGGGTTCACCAGTACCTATCTGCACGAGAGGGGCGAAGTGTTGCGCGGGATTGCAAGAATCTTGCAGCAAACACCCACGACTTTGCAGAAAGACGAACGCCACCCTTTCGGTCGGCGATCGCAGGGCTAAGTTGGGCGTCAACCCACCATGTCAATGTCGCGGAAGCCGATGTCGTCGCCACCACCGTCGGGACCTCGACCGGTCTTTGGCAACAACCCACCCTTTCGCCGCGCGACGAGTGCCGCAACGAACAGCAGGTCAGGGATCTGCTCACCGGTCTTGGCGGCAAGACGCCTCAAGAATTCCGACCGCTCGGAACCATCGACGAGCAGTGCATCTGCCGAGACACCGATTTCAACGTACAGCTCATCTACGACCTCCCACTGCTCAGCTGAGAGCACATCTGGCGCAGGGGACTTAAGACGCGTGTGGCTGCCTTCGAATCGGAACCAGAGCCCTTGCTTCCGTTTCGTCATGATGTAGTGCAGTACTTCCTCGGGGGAGTCACTGCGGTCCGTTGCCTCGTTCCAGACCTCGGTAAACCGATGCCAGAAGCGCGGTCGTTGAGGAAATTGTCCATCAGGGATCCCGGATTGCCGATGAAGTGTTCGGAGCAAACCGTCCTCGTCCGGCGAGAGCCGGATCGACTTTCTTCGAGTAGTCATGTAAACTGACCTTTCCTGCCGGAGTCCGGAGCGCCAACTCCGCCGGCATAGGGGATTACCAGCGAGCCGCCACACGGCGGCTCGTTTCTTTTTTGCTTACCGCACCAGCCGCAGCCGATGTCCTGCCGTCGTCGCGTCTTCTTCTTCGTGAACCTCCTTGGCGTTCAACGCCATGTCCAGGCGGTGCCTGAGCTCGTGCTCTCGCACACCGCCGATGTCTGATAGTGCTTTGAATGTCAGTGGCGTTTCTCCCACGGCGTAGGCAATCAACGACTCGAACCGGTTTGGCCGATCGGCTATCACCCTGCCTGGCTCCTTGGTTCTCCAGCCCCGTTGTGCGAATGCGATCCACAGCCGCTTGGCCTCGTCCTCCCGTATGACCCCCTCTTCCTGGGCGCGGTAAACCATCGCCGCGAGCGAGATGCCGTACCTTTCCTTGAAGCGGACGAGGTCTACGACCGACTTCCGCTTGAAGGCGGCGGCGAGCATTTTGGAGGTCAGCAGCAGGTGCGAGGCGAACTCGAAGGCCGCCCGCTCCTCCGCCTTCGACTCCTGGCCATCTGCGCAGTCGCCACGGATCACATGCCCAAGCTCGTGCGCCGCCGTGAGGCGCGCACGGTCCGCCGATGACTGATGGGACAGCACGACGACATGCTCCTCCCCAAGAGCCGCGGCCATCCCATCGATCGCGAGGTCGGTGTCCATCTCCAGAGTGCGGACGCCCGACTGCTCGAGGATGTCGATCACGCTCATAACCGGCGCGTCGTCTTCCAAGCCAAGCGCCTTGCGGAGGCGGGCGGCCGTCTCGCGCGGCGACTCCTCCGGATCGACCTCGAAGCGGGCGAGCTCGGAGTTCTCCGCGACTTGCTCCCGCTCTAGCGGCATGTTCAGGTGCCGCTCGATCGCGATATACGCGTCGAGCCATCGTTGCACCTCGCCCTCGAACTGCTGGCGGGCACGGACGCCCACCTTCGACTTCAAGTTGCGGTACCGCGCGCCTTTGAGCATGGGCCCGTCGCCCAGAAACCAGTTGATCGGCCGCTGGTAAACGCCCGCCATCGCGGCGAGCACATCGACCGGCGGCTGGCTCGCGTCCTTCTCGTAGTTCGCGATGGTGGCGTGCGACAACGCCGCGATACCCTTGATCTTCTCCGCGACGACGCGGGTCGAGAGCCCCACGGCCTGTCGTGACTGCTTCAGTTTTTCGCCAATGGTCGGTCCCATGCTTCGGCCTGCTCTTGGGTTCATGGCGTCTTTCCTGTCTAGTGAATTTTACAGATCGGACACCTCCGATGCTGATATTGACAGAGTACCTACGCCGAACAATGGCCGCCACCGCGAGCCGTGACGGAGTTCGCTCCTCAACGGCACCCCTCTCTGTCGTGGGTGTAGCAGGCCAGCCCCAATAGGTGGACCCGTCGACGGGATTGAGAAGTTGTTGACGCCACATGCGATATAGCATACCATGCAAACATGGCAAATCAAACCGACGACCTTCCCGCGACCCTCCGGGCCATCCGGGCGACCCTCAATCTGACCCAAGAGCAGCTCGCCGAGCGGCTCGGGGTCTCGTTCGCCACCGTGAATCGCTGGGAGGGCGGCAACTCGAAGCCGCAGAAGGCGGCTCGGGAGGCGATCGCGGCCCTCGCTGACGAGGCGGATGTCGAGCCCGAGGACGCGGCCGGGTCAGCCCCGATGCCCAAGCGGGGGCGGAAGAAGGGGGCATCCCAGTCGCCGAGCACCAAGCCCATGGAGCAGATGCTCTGGGACTCCGCATGCTCGATCCGCGGCGAGAAGGACGCGCCCAAGTTCAAGGACTACCTGCTGCCGCTGCTCTTCCTGAAGCGGCTGTCGGACGTGTTTGACGACGAGGTGGAGCGTCTGTCTGAGGACTACGGCGACCGGGAGACCGCCCTCCAGATCGCCGACGCCGATCACTCCCTGCTCCGGTTCTACCTTCCGCCCGAGGCGCGATGGGGGGCGATCAGCGGGCGCGAGGCGTTCGACTGGCCGGCGAAAGACAAGCCCCGCGACATCGGCGAGCACCTGACCAAGGCGATGCGGGCGGTCGTGAAGCACAACCCGACCCTGTCAGGCGTGATCGATGTGGTGGACTTCGCGGCCGAGCGCAACGGCGAGCGGGACATCAACCCGGCGAAGCTGCGTGATGTCGTCGAGACCTTCTCCGACCCGCGGTACCGCCTCGGCCTCGCGGATGTGGAC
>CAXAVQ010000143.1:0-6935 GCA_963971985.1 uncultured bacterium | reverse complement strand
GTCTCCGTCATCGACGAACAGGCCTGGCTCATGATCCGCACCCCCAACGACGAGCCGCTGAGCCTGTGGGACAAGAACCCCGAACGCCTCGTCGCCCACGCGAAGATCGGACGCTTCGACAAGCGAGAAGTCGAGCGCGAGCGCGAACTGCTGCGCGTGCTGAACGGGCGGCTGGAGGCGTTGGCGGGGGGCGAACCGTCGGAGTGAACCGGTGGTGCTCACCTCCTTCTCCCCTCGCGGGAGAAGGTGGCCGCGAAGCGGACGGATGAGGGGGCGGTCGGAACCTTCCGACCATTCGGGGTGTGGCATGCTCAAGCTTTGCTTGAGCATGGAACCCATCGAGGCCCGAGACATGCTCAAACGAGTTTGAGCATGCCACTCAGAACCGCCCTCACCCCGACCGCGCAAACCGCCTTCGGTTGTTCTTCTCCCCGAACCCGTCCGGCAGCCCGCCCGTCACGCGCACGCACCCTGCACCCGCCACACGCTCGATCAGTTCGATCAGCTCGCCCGTCGGGCAGATGCGCATCGTCGAGCTCCGCAGCGTGATCCGCTCGGTGCCGGTGCGCACCACCAGCGTCAGCGGCACCGCGGTCCGGCCCGAGCCGCCGCCCATCGTGGACTGCGAGCGCAGCAGGCCCTTGAGCTGCATCATCGTGTCCTGCGAGGAGCCGTTGAGCCGGCGCTCGTCGATGATGATCTCCAGGTTCTTCGCGAGCTTCTCCGTCGCCTGCTCGATCGGCACGATCTTCTCGACGATCAGCTGCGGGTCGCCGCGCGAGAAGTCGATCGTGCCGAGCAGGAACACCACCGAGTCTGTGGTCAGGAACTCGCCGCACTCGGCGTAGGTGCGCGGGAACAGCACCGCGTCGAGCACGCCCATGTCGTCCTCGACGGTGACGATCGCCATGCGATCGCCCTTGCGCGTGTTCACGATCCGGACCGACTTCACCAGCGCCCCGAGCACGCCGGCCTGCTCCTGGCGCCGCTCCTTGATCGTCTGCGTGTTGATCGTGCCGAAGCCCTCGATGCGCTCCTTCCACTGGTCAAGCGGGTGGCTCGAAACGTAGAAGCCCAGCACCTCTTTCTCCTTGAGCAGCATTTCCGACTCGGACCACGGCGCCGCGCGGTTCAGCGTTGGCTCGGGCGCGTCGAAGGTGGGGGCCTCGTCGTCCCCGCCGCCGCCGAACAGCGCGGTCTGGCCCGCCGCGCGGTCCTTGGCCAGCGACTGGCCCGCCGACACCGCGCTGTCGATCGACGCCACCATCGAGGCCCGCTCGTCGATGCCGTGCACCGAGTCGAACGCGCCGCAGCACACCAGCGCCTCGATCGTCGCCTTGTTCACCGTCCCCGGAGGCGTGCGCTCGCAGAAGTCGAACAGCGACTTGAACACGCCGGCCTTGCGTCGCTCCTCGACGATCGCCTCGATCGCCTTCCCGCCCGCGCCCTTCAGCGCCTTGAGCCCGAAGCGCACGTGCCCGCCCAGCGCGGTCCGCTCCTCGTCCTCCTCGAACACCACCGTGAAGTCCGAGTCCGACAGGTTGATGTCCGGCGGCTTGATCTCAACGCCCACCGAATCGTCCACGAACACCGTCTTGCGACAGTCGTCCTTGTACTTGATCCAGTCCTCGACCTTCTGCGCCTGGCTCTCGAAGGTGAGGAACGCCGCCATGTACTGGTTCGGGAAGTACGTCTTCAGCAGCGCCGTCTGGTACGCCACGATCGCGTAGCCGGTCGAGTGACTCTTGTTGAAGCCGTAGCCCGCGAACTTCAGGATCAGCTCGAACAGGTCCTCGGCGTCCTTCTTGGCCAGCCCCTGCTTGCCCGCTCCCTCGATGAACTTCGGGCGCCCATCGTTGATGACGCTTTCCTTCTTCTTCGAGATCGCCTTGATGAGCGTGTACGCGGCACGCAGCGGGATGCCGCCGAGCTGGTTGGCGATCTGCATGACCTGTTCCTGGTAGATCATGATCCCGTAGGTCTCGCTCGTCAGGTCATCGACGATCGGGTGAACCTTCGGCACCTCCTGCTGGCCGTGCTTGCGCGCGTTGTAGTCGGGGATCAGGTCCATCGGGCCCGGGCGGTACAGCGCGTTCGCGGCGATCAGGTCCTCCAGCCGGTCCGGCTTCATCTCCTTGAGCAGCTTGCGCATGCCGCCGGATTCGAACTGGAACACGCCCGTCGTGTCCGCGCGCTGGAACAGCCGGTACACGCGCGGGTCGTCGTAGGTGATCGCCTCGAGGTCGAGCGGGTCGGCCTGCGCGCGGATGTCCGCATCGGGCATCTCGTCCGGACGGTCGTGGTACATCGCCTTCCAGATCTCGTCCTCGGGCAGCGTCTCGCGGATGAGCGACTTGGCGCGCTCGATCACGCTCAGCGTGCGCAGGCCCAGGAAGTCCATCTTGAGCAGGCCGATCTTCTCGCACGTCGGCCCGTCCCACTGCGTCACCACATCGTCGGTACCGGCCGGGCGGTACAGGGGCACCACCTCGTGCAGCGGGCGCGTCGCCACGATCACGCCCGCGGCGTGCACCGACGCATGCCTCGCCTGCCCCTCGAGCACCTTGCCCGTATCGATCAGCCGGCGGATATCGCGCGGCACGCCGTCGGGCAGGTGCTTGAAGACCTCCGACTCGGCGCTCGCATCGCCGTCGTAGATGCCCTTCAGCAAGGGCTCCTGCTGCAGCGCCTTCTGGAAGTTCATCTTCGGGTGCTCGGGCACCAACTTGGCGATCGCGTCGACCGCCTTCAGCGGCAGGTCCATCACGCGACCGACATCGCGCACTGCGGCACGGGCTTTCAGCGTCCCGAAGGTGATGATCTGCGCCACGTGCCCGTATTTCTCGCGCACGAAGTTGATGACCTTCTGACGCCCATCCTGGCAGAGGTCGATATCGATATCGGGGTACTCCGAGCGGTCCGGGTCGGTGAAGCGTTCGAACAGCAGGCCGTAGTGCACCGGGCAGGCGTTCGAAAGACCGAGCACGTAGCCGACCATCGTGCCGACGCCCGAACCGCGCGCGGTGGCGGGGATGCCGTGCTGGCGCGCCCAGTTCACGAAGTCCCACACGATCAGGAAGTACGCGCTGATGTCCTTGTCGCGCAGGACGCCCAGCTCGCGATCGAGCCGGTCCATGATCTCGCCCGCGCGCTTTGCGTCGTGGTGGGTGTTGCCTTTGCGGTTCAGGATGTTGTCCCCGTACCGCCAGATGATGCCCGCCTCGCACAGCCGGCGCAGCACGTCGTCGCACTGGGCCTTGAGCTCGTCCTCGGTGTGCTCGGCCTCGCCGGGCTTGAACGGACGCACCGCGAAGTCGGCGCAGAACCGCTTGAACCACGCCGTGCGATCCGGCTCGCCCTTGTAGGTCAGTTGCTTCTTCGGGTCCGGCGACACCGGCTCGACGACCGGCGCGTGGTTGCCGAACTCCAGGTCCACATCGCAGCGCTCGGCGATCCGCACCGTGTTGTCGCAGGCCTCCGCGCCGACGGTCGTCTTGCCCTCCAGCCCGTCCCACTCCTCGCGGTACATCGCGGGCGCCTTGGGCGAGTCGAAGATCGCGCGCATCTGCTCCGGGCTCTTCACGTACAGCTCGGGCGTGTAGCGCATCCGCCCCGGCTCGTCCTTCTTCTTGCCGGTGGAGATGCAGATCAAAGTGTCGTGCGCGTCCCACTCGTCTTCCTTGAGGAAGTGCGAGTCGTTGTCGCAGACGATCGGCAGGCCCTGCTCCTTGGCCAGCCGGATCAGGTGCGGATTGATCGCGATCTGCTCGGGCACGTGGTGCTGCAGTTCCACGAAGAAGCGGGGGCCCTTCTCCGTCGGCGCGAACACCTTCTGGTGCCACTCGCACACCTCGACCGCACGCTTCCAGTGCGCCTTGTCCTTGGTCTTCTCGTACTCCACGAGGTGGAACGCGATCTCCGAGCCGAGGTGTCCGTTGATGACGATCAGCCCCTCGTGGTGCTTCTCCATCAGCGCCCGGTCGATCCGCGGCTTGAAGTAGAACCCCGTCAGGTACGCCTCCGAGGCCAGGTACATCAGGTTCTGCCAGCCGGTCAGGTTCTCCGCCAGCATGACCAGGTGATACCCGCCGTCGGCGACGCCGGTGTAGGTCCGGTCGGTGCGGTCCTTGGCGGCGACGTACGCCTCGCACCCGAGGATCGGCTTCACGCCCCGGGCCTTGGCCTGCGTGTAGTACGACATCGCGCCGAACAGGTTGCCGTGGTCGGTCACGGCGCACGCGTCCATGCCGAGTTCGGCGACGCGATTGACCAGCCGGTCGATCCGGTTGCCGCCGTCGAGCAGCGAGTACTCCGAGTGCAGGTGCAGGTGGACGAAGCCCTTGCCGGATTCGGTCTTTGGCCGGGTCTGATCCGTCGTCTTCGCCATGGGGCTCCGTTCCCTCAGGGATGTGGGTAAGGTCGGGTCCTGTCCGGTGTGCATCATACCCGCACCCGGCCTCGGTCTGGCGCTCCCGCCAAGTCTTCCACAACAACCCAAAAACCCGCTTCAGGGACGTTTTCGGGCGTTTCAACGTCCGATATCTCCGGCAATCGCGCAGATAATACCGGTTTTTCCGAATCCCGCGCCAGTGGGCATAGCAACCCACTCGCCCCCGTGGCATGCTTTGATCCGCACAGTGTCACCCGATCCCCGCGGATCGGGCGGCGTCGACGGAAAGAGGAGAGAGACCGCGATGAGAATCGGCCTACAGAGCCGCAGTGCGCTCTGGCTGATCGCTTTGGTCGTGGGGCTGTTGGCCCACGCGACCGACGCGAGCGCGGTCGATTCGCCCTTCGAGCCAGCCGCGGGCTCCTTCGAGCGGTCGAGCATCACCCTCATCTGGTCCGACGCCGAGCCGCACGCCCTGATCGCTCCGTCCGATTTCCGCCTCGACGGCTTCCGCACCCTGACGCTCCGCGAACTCCTTGAGGTCAGACGCCCGACGATGCTCGGCCAGTCCGTGCTCCGCGCCACCGGCCTGACCAGCGCGGTCCGCATGGCCGTCGCCTCGCAGAGCCAGGCCGGCTCGATCTGGGCCCTCGCCTCCGTCGAGGCCGTCTACCACGCCGACCCGTCGCGAGAGCGCCCGCAGCCCGAGGACGATCTCGCGCTGCACGTCGATGACGACATCGCCTCCGACGAGTTCGTTGCGCCGGTCTCGCTCAGGTCCATCCCGCGCCGGTCCAAGGACCTGTTCGTCGGGGTGCTCCAGAAGCGCTGGGACGACCCGACCAACGATTTCCTGCCCTCGAAGATGAACGAGATGCTCGAGGCGTACCCCACACCGGGGGCCGCCGGCCTGCTGTTGATCGCCGGCGCGTGCGCTGCCGGGCGTCGCAGACGATAAACCGCGATTCCGAGCGTTCGAGCAGCGCTGCGGAATTCCGCGGGCCCGAATCCCTACAATCCGGATATGTCCGCCGACCAGCAGACCAATTCATCCGGCCAGGCCGGCTCGAATCCCTTCGGTGGCGCCGGCTCCCCGTTCGGGGCCGCCAGCCAGTTCCGCACCGCCGCGCGGACACGCTTCGTGCAGCTCCAGCGCGAGCAGTCGCTGCCCAAGCGCATCCTCGGCACGATCATCTTCCTGATCCTCGTCGGCCTCGGCGTGATCCTCGGCCTGTTCGCCCTCGCCGTCGGCCTGATCGTGATCGCGGTCCTCGCCGTCGTCATCGGCATCCGCCGCCTCCTCGGCAAAGTCTCGGGCAGTTCGAGGGAAGGGCGGAGCAACGTGCGCGTGATTCGCACTGGGCAGCGGTAAGTTACGGCTCCACCCTCAACGCCTGCAGCCACGCATCGCGCAGCGCCTTCGTCACTTCGCCCGGCATCCCCGCGCCGATGGTCTTCGCCTCGATCGCGCGGACCGGGAGCACGCCCCAACTCGAATTCGTCAGGAACACCTCGTCCGCGTCCAGCACATCGCCGACCGCCAGCAGGCGCGTGTCGCAGCCGATGTTCCTCGACGCGGCGAACTCGATGATCGCCTTGCGCGTGATGCCGGGGAGCACCGGGCTCATCACCTCGCCCTCGGACTCCTCGCCCCGGGCCATGGGCGTCACCAGTGCGCCGTCGATCACCGCGAACAGGTTGGAGACCGCGCCGCCGCAGATGTGGTTGGTCACCTGCAGCACCAGCGCCTCCGCCGCCGCTTTCGTGGACGCGGTCTGCAGCTCGCGCAGGCGCCACCAGTAGTTCAGCGTCTTGTGGCCCTCGTGGAAGTTCAGCGGGTTCGCCTTCGCGTCGGCGACGGTCACCAAGACGCCCTTGTCGAACATGTCCGGCGGGTACTTCACCGCCGGCGTGACCGCGATGAGGATCGTCGGGTCCATCGACTGGCCCTCGCCGCGCTGCAGCAGGTTCAGATCGCCGCCGGTCAGCGTGAGCCGGACTCGCGCGTCGGTCGACTCGGTCACCAGCCCGGTCTGCTCGACGACGTGCTCCACCGCCTCGGCCAGCGCGCCGGTGCGCAGCTGCTCGGTCAGCTGCAGCATCGACGCCGATTCCTTCAGGCGCGCCAGGTGCTGCTCGATGCGGAACACGCGCGGCCCGACGTCGGTCATCGTCGCGTGCATCGTCTCGAACAGGCCCACACCGTGCTGGAACCCGGCATCGAACGCCGAGACCTTCGCCTCGTCGCGCGACAGCAGCTTGCCGTTGAGCCAGACCCAGTTCGAACTTTGGTTTTCCGTGCCTGCGACCACGCCGGTCCTTTCGCGTTGCTATGAATCCGTCGGTGTCGGGGACGGCGTGCGCCGGGGGCGGCGCGTCGAACGCGGGCGCTTGAGCCCGCTGAACAGGAAGTACTCCATCAGCCCCGAGGCGTCGTCGATGTGCAGGTCGCACTCGCGCGCTTCCGCCTCGCTGTACGGCCCCTGCACCACCGAGCGCACCCACGAGCCGCACATCGCGAACGGCACCGGGTCGCCCAGGGGCG
>CAXAVQ010000142.1:0-6959 GCA_963971985.1 uncultured bacterium | reverse complement strand
TCGATGGGGGTGGCGGTGGGGGACTTCGATGGGGACGGTTTCCCGGATCTGTATTGCACGAACACGCCGCAGGGGAACTCGCTGTTGCTCGGCGACGGCGGGGGAGGTTTCGTCGAAGCCGCTCCCGAGGCGGGGGTGGAGGTCAACGGGGCGTGCTGGGGCGCGAATTTCGTGGATCTGACCAACGACGGGAATCTCGAGCTGTACGTGGTCGATCAGGTCTATCCCGATCGCGTCTACTCCGCGTCGTCGGGCTGGCCGTGCGAGGACGTTGGTCCTGCCCTGGGCATGAACGTGACGTTTCCGCACCAAAGCTTCTGTGTGGCGTTCGCGGATATCGATGGCGACGGTGACCTGGACTACGCGCACTTGTCGATCCGTTCCGGCGGACAGTCACCGATACGCCTCTTTGTGAACCACGAGGGTTCCCAGCTGAATTGGGCGCGCTTCCGAGTCATCGGTGAGGGCGCGGATACCGGGGCGATCGGGGCCCGGCTCACCCTGACCACGCCCGTGGGTGTGCAGCGGCGCCAGATTCACGCCGGTGCGAGTTATCAGTCGCAGGACGAGCTGGTCGCTCATTTCGGGCTCGGCGACGAAACGCAGATCGACAGCGTGGTCGTGACGTGGACCGGAGGGACCGAACGAGCGTTCGTCAACGTCCCGGCGAACACGTTGTGGACGTTGCCGGCACCGGAGCGACTCGGTGACGCGAACGGCGACGGCACGGTCGATGCGTCGGACGAGGCCGCGCTTCAATCCTGCCTGGGCGGCGCTGCGTCGGTGCCGGTCGTTCCGGGTTGCCAGTGGTTCGATTTCGACGGTGATTTCGTGCTCGACGCGAACGACGTCGCGGCGTTCGGCGATCTGTTGAACCCGCCCGGCTGTCCGGCGGACGTCACGGGGGATAGTTCCGTGGACCTCGCCGACCTCAATATGGTGCTGGGGAGTTTCGGGCAGGCGAGCGCGTCCGGTGATACGAACGGCGATGGCGTGGTTGATCTCGCCGATCTGAACGCGGTGTTGGGGGCGTTCGGCACCTCCTGCGGCTGATGCTGATCCGGGGTTTCCCGGGGATCGTGCCCCGTTCCGGCTGTTTTATGGCCTCGGAGACCGCTGGGTTCTCGGAGAACAGCCCGTATTCTGAATCAGGAGGGCCGGACCACCCGGCGCTGCTGATGAAGGGATACGACGAGCCATGGGCGTGACACGCATTCGACACTTTGAACTGTGCCTGGCCCTCTGCGGGGCTGCCTTTTCCTGGGCCACCCCTGAGACGCACGCGGAAATCGTGAATGCGCCGGTGCTCGTCGGCGTCGGCGAACCCGTGCCGGTTGACGTGGAAACGCCTCCGAACGCGATCCGCTCGCGGGTCGTGGCGGTGGATATCGACGCGATCGACGCGGAACTGCGAGGCGATTCGGACTCGATGGATCTGGCGCTGTTCGAGGATGTCGCCGTGCGCGTGCGATTCGATCGGGTGACCCACGTGAACCGGTCCATGACGTCGTGGGTCGGTCGTCTGGGGGACGGTGACGATCCGGGTGCGTGGTACACGCTCGTGCGGAACGGCGATGCCGTGGTCGCTCACTTCTGGCTCGCCGACGGTCGCACATTCAAGCTGCGCCCGGTGGCGGACGGTTCCGACCGGCACCTTGTCGTCGAACTCGATCAATCGGGCTTCGAACCGTGCGCGACGTGCGAGGAGGACCACGGCTCGCGGGCTCACACCCTGCCTTCGCAGGTCGAGGCCGGAGTCGATCGCGGTTGCGAGGACGACGGTAGCGTCATCGACGTGCTGGTGGTGTACACCCCGAGCGCACGGAACGCCGCGGGCGGCACCAGCGCGATCCAGGCCCTCGCCGTGTCTGCGATCGAGGCGACGAACCAGTCGTATATCAACAGCAACGTGCAGACCAGCGTGCGTCTGGCCCACGTGGCCGAGGTGGATTACAGCGAGTCCGGGAGTTTCGGCACCGACCTGAACAACCTACGTTCCGGTGTCGTGCCCGATGCGCTCGAACTGCGCGAGATCTACAACGCCGACCTTGTCGCGATGCTAAGCAACAGCACCGGCGCGTGCGGCATCGGGTACCTCATGCAGGATCTTGACCCGGGTTTCGAGTCGCTCGGCTTCAGCGTGACCCGCTACTCCTGCGCCGTCGGGAACCTCTCGTTCGCGCACGAACTCGGACACAACATGGGGTGCCAGCACGACGTCGACAACGCCGGATCGAACCCGCTGTTTCCGTATTCTTATGGCTGGCGGTGGACGACCAACTCAAACAACCTGCGCCGATCGGTGATGTCGTACGCGCCGGGGGCGCGGGTCCCGCATTTCTCGAATCCGAACGTCTTCAACGGTGGCGCGCCGACCGGAGTCGAATCGGAGGCGTTCAATGCGCTCTCGATCAACAACAGTGCGTATGTCGTTTCGAATTTCCGAGTCAGCGATTGCGGGGATGGCGCGGGCGATGATTGTTCGTGGTCCGGTCTCGGCTCCGGCGTCGACGCGCCCGTGTTCGCGATCGCGTCGCACGATGACGGCTCGGGAGACGCTGTCTACGCCGCCGGCGCGTTCTCCAACGCGGGAGGCATTTCTGCTTCACGAATCGCTCGTTGGGACGGGGAGCAGTGGAGCGATGTGGCGGGGGGAACCAACGGCACTCTCTACGCGCTCGCTTCGGCCGAGTCGGGCCTTTACGCCGGCGGGTTCTTTTCGCAAGCCGGGGGCGAACCCGCCAACAGCGTGGCCCGATGGGACGGGACATCCTGGAGCCCCTTGGGTGACGGCCTGAACAACCGCGTCTTCGCGCTCGAAGTGTTCGATGACGGCACGGGCGAAGCGCTGTACGCCGCGGGCGTGTTCACGAGCAGCGGCGAGACCGCGGTGTCGCGCATCGCGAAGTGGGACGGGCAGGAGTGGTCAGCGCTCGGGACGGGCCTGAACGGCATCGTGAATGCGCTCGAGGTGTTCGACGACGGCTCGGGGCCAGCCCTGTATGCGGCGGGCCTCATCTCGATCGCCGGGGGTGTGCCGGTCGAGCAGGTCGCCCGTTGGGACGGTCAGGAATGGTCGGGCCTCGGCGTTTCGGGACCGGACGACATGGTCAACTCGCTCGTCGCCTACGACGACGGCAACGGGACTGCCCTGTACGCCGGCGGCAGGTTCACCACGGTGGCGGGTGTTTCATCGCCGGGCATCGCCCGCTGGGACGGCGAGGAATGGAGCGCGGTCGGGAACGGGATCGCGTCGGAGGTTTCGGCGCTCGCGGTCGTGCACGAGGCGACGGGGCCGGCGCTGTACGCGTCGGGCAACTTCGTGTTCACGCTCGAACTTCTTCCTGTCATCGATATCGCACGATGGGACGGTCAGGAATGGACGCGCCTCGGTCTCGGGCTCGGCGGCAGCGGGGGGGAAGCCCTCACCGAAGCGAGCGTCGGCACCGGGTCGGCCTTGTTCGTCGGGGGGAATTTCGTCAGCGCTGGATCGCAGGAGGCCAGCGGCGTCGCGCGTTGGGCGTGTCGCAGTTCGATCTGCCCCGGCGACGTCACACTCGATGGCGAGATCGGGCTCGACGATCTGAACCTCGTGCTCGCCGGCTTCGGTCAGCAGACGGATGAAGGCGACACGAACGGTGATGGATTGGTCGATCTGGCGGACCTGAACGCGGTGCTGAGCGTGTTCGGCGGAGCGTGCCCGCTCTGATGACGGGTTTGGGGTCAATTGCCCACGTTTTCCTCGACCTCCGGTGATCCGGGGTTACCTTGGCTGTAACGGGCTGTTTCCCACCCGTGGCTAAGGAGCCCTGATCGTGATGACATCGCAGAAGACGACTATCGGACGTTGTTTGACCGCCTCGGTCCTCGCCCTGGTTGCGGGGAGTTTGTGTACGCAGGCTGCGAGCGGGCCGAGCAACATAAAGACGTGGGACGACGAAGCAGGTGACAATAACTGGTTCACGAGCAGCAACTGGGACCCGGATGGAGCGCCCTCGGGCATGGAGCGAGCGCTCATCACGGCGCCCGAAGTTGTGGAAGCCGAAAGCTTCTCGGTAAGCCTTGGGAGCATCCAGTGCACAACCGGACTCAGTCTCAGGAGCACATCGCTCACGCTGCTCGACTCTACGCAGCCGTCGGAGATCACGAACCTCTTCGTCGGCGGATGCTGTGTGCTGCCCATCGACAATGTCGGACCGCTGACGATCAAGGGAACGAGCGAATGGGAACGGCGGCCTGCGTTTCAGGGGCTGGGTGAGGTACGGCTCCGTGACAGCGTGCTGGCGAACGAGGGCGCAATCTTCGACGAGTTCTCGCTCGCGATCCTCGAAGGCGAGATGTTCAACGCGGGCGGAGTGAATATCAACGACGGCGCGACGCTGACGGCGACGGCTGGCTCGCGGCTCACCCTGGCTCCGGGAGGAGCGGTCAGCACATTCGGGAGCGGGAAGCTGATCCTCGACGGCGCGATCTTCGAGCGCGTCGCACCGCTTCCCTACACCTGCCCGGCAGCATTCGAGATGACCGGCGGGACACTGGGTTCCGAGGTGGGACGGCTCGAGTTCAGCGGTGCATACGGCATCTCGGGCGGAACGATCCGTGCCGAGAACGGCGGCGAACTCTGGCTTCGGTTCTCGGGCGACCCCGAACGGCGACTCGGTGCGGTCAACTTCGAAGGTGACGGGCGCGTGCTGCTGCGGTGTAACCCCATGGTGTTCGAGGGGCAGGCAACAAACAACATCGCGTCGAACCTCGGGCTTGAGATGCGGTTGTCCGTGCGGTTCGAAGATTCGTTTACAAATAACGGTCGGCTCATTCTCGTCGGCACGGACCTCTTGAGTGAAGGGGAAGCAACACGAGTATTCAACAACGGCAATGTAGAGGTCTTTAGCAGCCCTGATATTGACTGCTACTTCGAGAACACCGGCGGCACCATCGAGGTGTTCTCAACAGTTCGGGTAATCGACACAATCGCCAACACCGATGGCGATCTGTTGCTTCGCAGTCCGTCCGCCAGTCTACTCCCGGCCGTAGATGGGACACCTGGGCTTCTGATCAACGAGGGAGTCATCAGAGTTCCAGACACCGAGTTCGACTTTAATCCACAGGTGCAGATTCCGATCGAGCAGTCAACGCCCGGGCGGATCGTTGTTGATGGTCAAGAGAACACGCTCCGTTTTATCCGGGGGGGAAGCTTTGACGGTGGCACGATCGAGTCAACGGTACAGGATCTGAACGGCGATGGGAGCCGCGTCGAGTTGTTGGGATTGGAGACTTACAACTTTGCGGGAACGACAACGACCATCGGCCCTGGCATTGTCCGGATGGGCAATGCGTTCGGATCACTGACGCCGATCTCGCTGACCGGCACGCTGCGCAACCAGATCGAGACCGGTAGTCTGCAAGGCGGTGAAGGACTTCTGCTACGCGGTGATGTGAGCGGGGGCGGGCTGATCGAGAATCAGGGATTCTTGGTTTTGGAACCGAATTTGAGACTCGGTGCCCGGCTTGTCAATACAGACCAGGTCGTCGTGCTCGGGCAGCAGATCTGGAAGGATGACATCATCAACCAAGCGAACACAAATCATCCGAACGCGTCCGCGGTAGAGTTCGATGGAGCGACCTTCAACAACGTCGGCGACCATGATCTGCAATCGAATGACCTGCTCGAGTCAGGGGCTGGCGGAGCATACGCGAATAACGGCGTGATGACGTTCGAGGACGTCCCCGGCAGTGTTTCGACCGTGGATGTTGATTTCGTCAATTTCGGAGTGCTTCAGACAGTCCGTGTCGAGGTGCGGATCAATGCACCAACGCAACTCGTGAACGGCACGCTCACCGGCGGTGTTTGGAGAGCCTTTGAGGGAGGCAAGATCGTGTTTCCGGGCCTTACGCTCGATGTGATTGACAACGCGGAGATCGATGTTGACGACGATTCGTTTCCGAACATTCAGGAAGTCAAAGAGATCCGCGACAGCGGGGCGAGGCTTGATAACACAAGATTTCTGGACGATCTCGCGCTGACGGGGGCTTCTTCGCTTGATGTGAACCCCGATGCGCTCGTTGAAGTGGAGGGTAGTTTCTCCTCTATGGACGGTTCGAATACCTCTCTTGCTCCGAATAGCGCCTTGGAAGCCGACGAAGTCAACATCGGGGAGCCCGACGCTTTGCCGGGCGTGGTCGACACGATCGAAGGCGTCGTCCAACTCGCCCGCTCTGATCGCGGCGAGCCGCTGATCGCTCCGGTCATCCATGCCAACATCGTGAACATCTACGGGCGTATTTCGCCCGCGTCCGACGGCGAGGGCGAACTCGAAGTCCGCAGCGCGCTCACGCTGCACGAGAACGCGGAGCTCTCCGTCAGCGTGAGCGCCTTGGGCGACGCGGATCTTCTGACGGTCGTTGACCCGGAGCCGGCGCGACTCGCCGGCACGGTCTCGGTCGAGGTTGCCGACATCGGGTCGATCCAGCCGAGCGACTCGTTCGTCATCGTGCAGAGCGACTCCGGGTTCATCGGCTCGTTCGACGCGATCGAGGTCGATGGCGGGGAGCGGTCGCTCGTGCCGCGGCTGATCCAGAGCGCGACGACCGTGAGCCTCGTGTTCACCTGCGAGGGCGACGTCAGTGGTGATGGCGCGGTGGACTTGGCGGACCTGAACGCGGTTCTGGGCAACTTCGGCTTCGAAGGGAACGCGGGCGATACGAACGGCGACGGGATTGTGGACCTCGCCGACCTCAACGCGGTGCTCGCGGCGTTCGGGCAGGCCTGTCCGTAATCAGTACTTGACGATGAACGGGAGCACGATCGAGATCGCGATCAGCACGATGATCACGACTTCGAGCGTTTCGAGCCGGCGGGTCGCCGCGGTGTCGGTGATGCGCTGGTAGACGCCGTCGGCGGCGTCGAGCTTGAGCTGCACGTTCGACTGCCACGAGGGGAGCGACAGGCGTTCCGATGC
>CAXAVQ010000141.1:0-7017 GCA_963971985.1 uncultured bacterium | reverse complement strand
CAGTCGGGGTTGTACTTCAGCCAGGCGATCATCTGGCACAAGATGCACCCGGTGATCAGCCGCAAGGACTTCATGGGCGACCACGAATGGTGCTTCTATGGCTGGCGCGAGGGCAAAGCCCACGTGTTCCTGGGGCCGAACAACGTGCCGGATGTCTGGCAGGTCAAGAAGGTCAACCCGCAGAGCATGGTTCACCTGACCGAGAAGCCGGTCGAGCTGGCGGTGCGGGCGATGCAGTACTCGTCGCGACCCGGCGAGCGGGTGCTCGACATCTTCGGCGGCTCGGGCTCGACACTCATCGCCGCGGAGCAGACCGAGCGCAAGGCTCTGCTCATGGAACTCGACCCGCTCTACTGCGACGTGATCGTGAAGCGCTGGGAGGAGTTCACGGGGCGGAAGGCCGAACGAGAGAAAGCCCCGGCGACGGCCGAGGCGTGAGGAAGGGGGACGCTATGCGGTCAGTCGCTCGGGCCCTTCTCTCGGAGGGCGTGGTACTCGGTCATCCCGTCGAGATGGACATCGGTCGTCGCGGGGAAGTTCCGCCGGCGCTCGGTGGTGACGATGCCGCGCTCGAGCAGGAACGCCAGCGCCGTCGCGGCCTGGGTGACCGGGATCTGCGCGGCGGCGGCGAGCGTCTCGACGGTGTCGCCTTCGCCGTGTTCGTCGAAGCGCCAGCAGACGCGCTTGAAGGCCCACATCGTGCATCGGTGCTCGTAGGGCGAGCCGACCCTGGGTATGACGCTGCGCACCAGGCTGCCGTCGGTGTCGACGCGGAACGACTCGGTGCGCTCGGGCCGGGGCTCTTGGTCGGGCCGGTACATTCAGCGGCCCCCCTTCGGCTCGGTGGCGACGAACAGGCCTCGGTCGGTCTTCTTGAAGCGGGCCGCGTCGCCCTTCTTGGAGATCTCTCGGATGATCGCGGCGTAGAGCGTGGCGTGCGGCGTCTTGCCGCTGGTGGTCCATCCGGCCGCGATCGCTCGCTCGGCGATGGCCTTGGCGGCCAGCGGCTCGCCCGCCTCGGCGAGGACCTTCGCGGCGAGGTCGAGCCCGCTCGGCTTGCGATCCGTCGCGGGCTTCTTCGGGCGCGGCTGCTTGGGGGCTTTGCCCTTCGCATACGCCTCCAGGTTCGCGTCGTTGGCGATCTCCTTCGGGCTGGGCACCTCGTGGTCCTGCGGGGCGGTCTTGGCCTGCCGGGCCCGCTTGGTCTTCGCCGCGCCCTCGGCTCGGGTGGCGCTCGCGGACATGCGGGGCGTCTTCTTGGCCGGGGTCTTCTTCGCAGCCGTCTTGCTGCTGGCCTTCTTGGTGGTCGTCTTCTTGGTGGTGGTCTTCTTCGTCATGTCGGTACTCCTTCGTGTTCCAAAAACAGCGAAGCCCGCAACGAGCGGGCTTCAGAGGGGTCGGATCTCAATGTCCCGGTTGCAGGCCGGGCATGTCGTTCGTGTTGGCGGGGCCGATTTGCGGCCCGCTTCGTACGCCCGTTCGAGCGCTTCCTTGATCGACCATACCGAGAGGTCGTGGAAGTCGAGGCTGTCCATGTTGCGGGCATCGAGGGTTTCGAGGCCGAGGGCCTCGCGGGCGATGCGGTTGATGGCGGTGTCGCGTGCTTTGCTCATGGTCGTCTGCTCCTTCGGGGTGCGGTGCGTTCAGTTGGCGGCGGCGTCGTCCGCTTCGGCCAGGAAGTCCTCGATGCGCTCTCGCTCCATCCCGCTCATGCTCATCACCAGCTCGATCAGCCCCTCGCGGATGCGGCCGAGATCGCCCGGGTAGCCCCAGTGCGTGTCGGCGAGCGCGGCCCGCTTGGCGTGGGCGTCGAGCTCCATCTGCAGGACGTCGATCAGGCGGGCGATGTCGCTGCGGCGCTTCGCGTAGGCCTGGCTGGCGGTCTCGTTCGTGGTCGTCATGGCGTGGTCTCCTTCGGGTGGTCTATGCCGCGGGGATCCGCCCCGCGTGTCACACATGAAGCCATGACATCCGGCCGAAGGGAAGGCGTATTGGCCTGCATTTGCAGATGTTTTCGAGATTCTGCAGCGATGTGGCGGCAAGGTCCGGGAGGTGCGCGATGACTCCCGAACACGCGCCTAGCGACGCCGGGCCGCAGCGCCTCAGCCCGGCCGCGATGTCCCCGGCCGACGCGGCCCGCGTGCTCACACGCGTGGGCGCAAGCCCCGTCACCGAAGACATGCTCCGGGCGGACATCGACGCCGGTGCGCCGACCAACGCGGACGGCAGCATCAACCTCGTGCACTACGCCGCGTGGCTCGTGCAGCAGATGAGCGCCGGGGGTGGCCGTGGCGAGTGATTCGAACCAGCCTGTACAGCCGAGGATCGATCCTCGCTCGCTCAAGCCGTCGGAGACGTGCCGGCTTCTGAACTCGACCCCGCTGGGCGAGGTGATCAACGAGCGGCAGCTGCACCGCCATCGCACGCGGGCGGGGTTCCGGATTGGGGACGGCAAGACCGTCGATCTGTTCCGATACACCGCCTGGCTGGTCTCGACGCGGCACGAGCCGAAGCCCGAGCCAGCGGAGGATGAACTCTCGGGCTACGACGCGGTGCGGGAGCGGGCCCGCGAGCGGAACAAAGCCCTCTCGCTCTCGGGCCGGAACATCGGCGAGCTTCCGCCGGTTGGCAACCCCGAGCGCAAGCGCCGCTGTACGGAGTCGTTCAAGGCGTTCTGCGACACCTACTTCCCGCAGACCTTCCACCTGCCGTGGTCGGACGATCACCTCAAGGTGATCGTCAAACTGGAGACGGCGGTGCTCGAGGGCGGGTTGTTCGCGATGGCCATGCCGCGCGGCAGCGGGAAGACCACGCTCTGCGAGACAGCCTGCCTCTGGGCCATCCTGATCGGGGCCCGGCCGTTCGTGTGTCTGATCGGCTCCGACGAAGAGCACGCGGCCTCGATGCTGGAGAGCATCAAGAGCGAACTGGAGAACAACGACCTACTCGCCGACGACTTCCCCGAGGCGTGTTACCCCATCCGCTGCCTGGAGGGGATCCACCAGCGGGCTTCGGGCCAGCTCTATAAGGGCGAGCCGACGCATATCGGGTGGACCGCCAAGGAGATCGTGCTGCCGACGATCGAGGGCTCGGCTGCGTCGGGCGCAATCATCGCCGTTGCGGGGATCACCGGACGCATCCGCGGCATGAAGCGCAAGCGCCCGGACGGCCAGAGCGTCCGCCCGTCGCTCGTGCTCATTGATGACCCGCAGACCGATGAGTCGGCCCGGAGCCCCAGCCAGTGCGCAGCACGGGAGCGCGTGCTCGCGGGGGCCATCCTCGGCCTCGCCGGGCCGGGGCAGAAGATCGCGGGGCTGATGACGGTGACCGTCGTCCGCCCCGACGACCTGGCAGACCGCCTGCTCGACCGCGACAAGCATCCCCAGTGGCAGGGCGAGCGGACGAAGATGGTCTACGCCTTCCCGGCCGACGAGGCGCTGTGGGCCAGGTACGCCGAGATCCGGGCCGAGGGCTTGCGGGCCGACCGGGGTCTCTCGCAGGCGACGGCGTTCTACAAGCGGAACCGCAAGAAGATGGACGCCGGGGCATCGATCGCCTGGCCAGCCCGGTTCAACCACGACGAGCTCAGCGCCGTCCAGCACGCGATGAACCTCAAACTTCAGGACGAGGCCGCGTTCTGGGCCGAGTACCAGAACGAGCCGCTGCCCGAAGTCGCGGCCGACGACGACCTGCTCACGCCCGAGCAGATCGCCGCGAAGACCAACGGCATGCCGCGGGGTGTTGTGCCCATCGGCTGGGAAGATGACTTCACCGGCTATGTGCTCGACTACGGCGCGTGGCCGGACCCGAAGCAGCAGTACTTCTCGCTACGCGACGCGCGGCGGACGCTGCTGACCGAGTTCCCGAGGGCGGGCCAGGAGGGCGCGATCTACGCGGGGCTCGAGGCCCTGACCGGCGAGCTGCTTGGCAAAGCGTGGCGGCGCGACGACGGGACAGACCTGCGCATCGAGCGCTGCCTGATCGATGCGAACTGGGGACAGTCGTCTGACGTGGTGTACCAGTTCTGCCGCCAGTCGCACCACGCCGGGATCGTGATGCCCAGCCACGGTCGGTACGTGGGCGCGAGCAGCATCCCCTTCAGCGACTACAAGCGCAAGCGCGGCGAGCGCGTCAGGCTCAACTGGCGCGTGCCACTGGTGACCGGCAAGCGGGCCGTGCGGCACGTGGTCTACGACACGAACTACTGGAAGAGCTTCACGCACGCGCGGCTGGGCGTGCCCATGGGCGACCCGGGCTGCCTGTCGCTCTTTGGCCGCGAGGCCTCACGGCACCGCCTGCTGGCCGACCACCTGACCAGCGAGTACCGGGTGAAGACCGAGGGCCGCGGCCGGACGGTCGACGAGTGGAAGCTGCGGGTCGCAGGCCTCGACAACCACTGGCTGGACTGCCTGGTCGGCTCGGCAGTGGCGGCCTCGATGCAGGGGGCGGTGCTGTTCGGGACGGACCACAAGGTCGCGGCGAGGCCTCGTTTGCGGCTGTCGGCTCTGAGGAAGTCTCGCACGGGGTTCTGATCAGTACGCTGGCTTCGCTGGGCACTGTACCGTGATCAGCTTGACGACAAGCCCTTCTTCTCAAGCCAATCCGAATATGCGGAGCAGTTGCTATGTCCTTTCTTTCGCTGGATACGGCCGAGTGTCGTATTGTCGATGCGCCGCTGAAGGAATGAGCACGCAGCTGCAAACTGCTCCACGGGAGTATCCTTCACCTTGCACCCGATTTCCTTTTGGTAGGCAATGCGGATCAAGGGATACTTCATCGGCGTGCCGGTTCGTTCGCAGTCCCACTTCTTCATCTCGTTGTAGCGATCGATCAGATAGTTGAGGTAGTTTGCCATGTTCGGATGCTCAGATACAGTCCCCGGCATGACGGGCGACCGGACGCTTCTCTGACCGGTGCGGACTGTCAGAGATCCCACATTGAGATCGCGACCAGCCGCGAAGTTGTTCGTGCAGACGAGTCGAAGCATCGGTGGCTGTTCCGAGCTTGGCCTCGTCAGTGTCGTCCGCGAGGAGTGTTTAGCCTCATAGAGATCCTTCTTGGACAGGCCGCCGCGCTCTGCCTTCGCGTGGCATGATGCGCAAAGGACCAGCATCTGTTCTTCGACGTGCTCTGATGGATCGCCCTCGATGTGGTGAATTTCCAGCGTCCTCACGTCGGGTTCACCGCACACACAGCAGGAACTGCCGCTCTCTTGAAACAAGCGTTTTTGGAGCTGTGACGGAATGGTTCGCCGCTTCGGCATGGGTGATGATACCTCGACAGACTGAGCGCGGTTGAGCGGCACCAGGCATCGCTCGTGACGGCCAAGCTACAACTGGATCAAGTGCACCACAATTTTCCACAAGTATGGTGGATTTGATCCATCCTTGACGCAATCCCCGGGGCTATATCACGACTTCTGGCCGCGGTGCTGCCGGACATTCTGGGCCTTCCACGCGATCAGTGGATGTCCAGCGATTCGCTCGATGAGATTCGGATCTTCGGTGATCAGTCCCGGACGGACTTCTCCGTGATCGAGCAGCCGATCGAGGAACTCCCGCTCGTGGTCCCGGAAGGGGAGCAATCGCTCCAGGCCCTGTTGGCACTCGGATACAAGACGCCGAGCCCAGTCCTCAAAGTCCCCGGCCTGCTCGCGTGTTTGATTGCGGAGTACCGGGACCAGCTGGTCCTGCAGTTCCTGCGGTTCAAAAGCGATGTCATCGAGCGTGACAGTTCTCCAGTCCTTCCGATTCATCGCACCGATTGCGACGAACCCACTACGCAGTCGTGTGTCGTCAAGATCGCTGCGCCCGAGCAAGGCGTGGGCATCGAACAGATCCCTGCTGGCATGCCGAGCGAACAGGGCCGCGAACTTCCCTGCGGCGATCTCGTGGATGTCGAGGACCGGTACCCGCTGGGCGGAGAAGTGGCCGAGCGGGCGTGAGTCCATGGGCCCCGCCGGCCACAGCGGGATCCGGAACATGAAGTTGAGATCGACCTCGATGTTGCCGTTCCCGCCCAGCACGCTCTGGTATCGCATCCGCCACTTGCCGCCCGCGTGGTCCGCGGGCGCTCGGGTGATCGCGAGCCCTTCGGCCTGGCTGACTACTTCGATCGCGCGCTCGACCTCGGGCCGCTCAGCGAGCATGGCCTCACGGTCCGTCGAGCCGATGTAGTTCAGGTCGATGTCCACCGACAGTCGAGGCACATCGAACAGGAAGAGATTCAGCGCTGTGCCTCCCTTGAGCGCCACACGCTCCTTGAGGTGCGGATGCTTGCGGATCGCTTCGAGCAGTGATAGAAGTCGCGCGACTTTCTCCAGGATCTCTGGGCGGAAGGACAGCGAGGCGGACTCGGCGAGCAGGCGCTCTCGTGAAAGATTCATCCGACCTCCTTCCACGTCTGCTCGGACAGTTCCAGCGGCACGACTATGTTCCATGTGCTGACCATGCGGTTCGCCTTGGTCGCGGCTCGCTCGATGTAGTGCGGTGACTTCGGTCGCTGCCTGCGGAGCGCTTCCAGGTGCACGGGCTGGACGGCGAGTCGGCTGGCGTGCATTTCCAGGAAGTAGCCGACCTTGGCGACGGTGGTGGCGGAGCCGAGCCGCAGCGCGTACTCGACAAGCTCATCGAGGTCGAAGTACGGCACGGACTCCAGCGAACGCCAGACCTCTTCCAATCCGCCAGAGAGATCGAGCCGGTCGAGCACGTCGACGCAGGTTCGTTCCAAGGTGGTCACGCGAACATCCAGACCGAGCCGGTCTACGACACGGACGCCCATCCGGTGATCGTGATCGAGCGCCTTGGGCACGCGGACCGGCTGGAACGAGAACGACCGCACTTTGGCCGGGCGGCTCGAGGTCCTGGTGAGGTACTGGTACTGCTCGAAGACGCTGTGGGCATACCCATGGAGTTCGAGGGCCGTGTGGTATGCGAGCACCGCGTCGGGAGCCATGCGGGAGGCGACCAGATACGGATCGACGGAAATCGTCGCCGGATCGCTGCCCGGTGGAACGGT
>CAXAVQ010000140.1:0-7031 GCA_963971985.1 uncultured bacterium | reverse complement strand
GGTGATGATCGCCCACGACCGGTACCTGCTCGACCACGTGGTCACGCGGATCGTGGAGGTCGAGCAGGGGCGCCTGATCGACTACCCGGCCCCGAAGGGCGACGCGTACCAGACGTTCCGCAGGCTCCGGGCCGAGCGCAAACTGGTGCAGATGCGCGCGTGGGAGGCCGAGCAGACGAAGTTCAAGGCCGAGGAACGGTTCATCCAGCGCTACAAGGCCGGCCAGCGGGCCAAGCAGGCGAAGGGGCGCGAGTCGCGTCTGGAGCGCGAGAAGGAAGCCAGCACGACCGAGCGCCCGATGGAGATGGGCACGTTCAAGTTCAACCTGCCCAAGTCGGCGCGGGCGAGCGACATCGTCGCCAAGGCGCAGCACCTGTCGATGGTCTACGACCTGACGGATGAGGACGGCGACGCGGCCGGGCAGAAGGTGCTGTTCCGCGACCTCGACCTGACGATCTCGCGAGGCGAGCGCTGGGGCATCCTCGGGCCGAACGGCGCGGGCAAGTCCACGCTGATCCGGTGCCTGCTCGGCGAGATCGAGCCGACCAGCGGCACGGTGCGCCTCGGCTCGAACCTGTCGATCGGCTACTTCAGCCAGTCGGCCAAGGGCATGGACCCCGACACGAAGGTCTACCGCTACCTGCAGGGCGTGATCCTGAAGGAGAACCCCGGCGGCGCGCTGTCCGAGCAGCAGGCGCGTGACCTCGCCGGGGCGTTCCTGTTCTCCGGCGAGGAGCAGGAGGCCGAGATCCGGCGACTCTCGGGCGGCGAGAAAGGGCGGGCGCGACTCGCCGGCCTGCTGGCGAGCGCGAAGAACGTGCTCGTGCTCGACGAGCCGACCAACCATCTGGACATCGAGTCGGCCGAGCGCCTGGAGGCGGCGCTCGCGCTGCCCGTCGAGGCGACCAGCCACCAGCCCGGGCGCCCGGGCGGCGAGTGGGAGGGCACGATGCTGCTCATCAGCCACGACCGCGCCATCATCGACGCCTGCTGCAACAAACTGCTGATCCTCGACGGCGAGGGCCACCACGAGATCTTCGACGGCAACTACAGCGCCTGGGCGCAGACGGTCGCCGAGCGCGAGTCGCGCAAGGCCGAACGCGATGCCGAGGCCAAGCGCCAGCGCGAGCAAGAGGAGAAGCGCCAGCGGGCGCAGGCCGAGAAGAAGCAGCAGGAACAGCAGGCCCAGAAGAAGCAGCAGGGGCAGTCTTCACAAAGAGGGCAGCGCTCGCAGAACGCGATGTCGCTCATGAGCCAGGGCAAACTGGAAGCCGAGATCGAGCGGATCGAGACGCGCATGAAGCAGATCGACCGGGAGATGGCCGAGCCGGATGTCTGGTCGGACCATCGCAAGATGACCAAACTCGGCGACGAGCGGGCGAAGCTGGCGTCGGAACTCGAGCCGCTGGAGTTCGAGTGGATGAGCCGGGCGGAGGACTGAGCGTCATCGCCGCCGGCGCGCAGCGCTCCCCATCGCCAGCAGCAGCACCGTCGTCGCCCCCGGGGAGGGGATCAGCGCGAAGTTGTCCACCGCGACATACAGCGGGCCCTGGTTGTCCACCTCGGCGATTCGCAGGCGCAGGGTCTGGCCGGCGAATGCGGAGAGGTCGAACTGCCGGCTGATCCAGTCGCCGGACTGGGTCGGATCGTCTTCGTCAAGGGTGACGAGGGAGAGGGCGATGTCGTCCAGATCGGTTGTGTTGAGCGGGGCATCGAGCGCGATCAGGTCGATGCGCGCGTGCTGGTTGGGGAACGGGTTCGGGAACATGTTGCCGGGGTTCACCCAGAAGCCCGCGGCGTTGTTCCACCACAGGTCGAACGACAGCGTCGCGCCCGCGGGGATCGTGATGTCCTGGTAGAGCACACGCAGCCCGGCCGCGGCCATGTCGCTGATGGCGAGCGTGTCGCCGACGCTGGCGGTTGGCGCGGTTGCGCCGGACAGCGGGAGAACGCTGCCGCCCTCCGCGGCGCGGAAGACGCCCTCGCCGACGGTGTTGGCTTCGAAGGTTGTCCAGCCGGAGAGGTCGCCGGTCTCGAAGCCGCCATTCACGATGCCGGCCATCGCAGCGGGTGCGAGGAGCAAGGCGGCTGCGACGGGGGTAGCGCGGTTCATCACCCAACGGTAGCGGCGCCGGGGCGGGCCTCGACCAACGAATCACGCTGTTGATCGCACCAAAACGGGGCCGGTCGCGTTTCCGGACGGGCGAGAGGCCGGGAAACCCCGCGATCCGGACGCGCCGGTCGGGCTCGCTCAGCCCTCGAAGTGCACGGTCATGCGATCGAAGACGAAGGTCCACGCCCGCTCGAAGTACTCGAAGACCTGGGGCCATTTGCTCGACTGGTCGGCCATCCCGTCCTTTGGCCAGCCGCTGTGGATGAGGGTGACTTTCGTGGTGTCTTCGTCCACCGGATCGAGAAGCAGCGTGATGCGGGTGTGCTCGAAGCGCTGTTCGGGGAAGGTCGGCGGGGCGTTCCACGTGGCGCTGAGCATGCGTTCGGGCGCGTAGGCGAGGATGGTGCAGCGCTCGCTGCCACGGTTGCCTTTGAAGTCGGGTTGGTCGGGGAGCATGTAGAGCTCGAACTTGCCGCCGATCTTCAGTTCGATGTTCGCGTCCTCGACCCACCACTCGGTCATGCCCTCGGAAGTGGTCCAGGCGCGCCAGACCTCGGCGGGCGTCGCGTCGACGGTGGCGGTGCGGACGATGGTCTTCTCGCTCTCGGACGCGGCGTCGGGCGCGGCCATTGTCGTTTCGACTTCCATGACGCGCTCCCACTCGTCGTCCATCACCTGCGCCCACGGCGTCTCGTCGTTCTGGCGCATCCAGACGCGCCAGGCCATGGTGTTCTCATCGACGAGCTCGTTCTCCTGACGCACCTGCGCGCTACCCATCGTCCAACTGGTCGAGAGCATCAGGTTGCTGTCTTCGGATTCCCCGACGGTCATTGTGCCGATCTGGGTCGTGCCGTCGTAGACGAAGGTGTGGGTGGCGAGTTCGCCGGGCTTGTCGCCGGGCGCGAAGACGGTCAGGTAGCGGTTGTACCACGGCCCGTCGCCGTCCTTGGCCTGCGTGTGCGCGAGCACGAGACCCTCGGAGAGGTCCCAGGCGTAGACGTTGCGGGCCTCGAGCGTCTCGCCCCACGCCCAGGTCGCTTCGATCTCCCAGGTGCCGATGAAGGGGGAGAGGGCCTCGCGCATGGCCTCGACCGGTGTGATTTCAGCGTCGGGCGCGGGCTGCTCGGCGGGCTGCGCGATTGTGAGAGTTGCGACGCAGAACGAGGCAGCGGCGGCGAAAACGGCAGAGCGGGTCATGAAGGGCCTCCTCGTAAGCGTCCGACGCGGAGCGTGCGGGCGCGGTTCCGAGGAGAGCGTACCGGGGGAGGGGGTGGGGGATGCGGGTATGCTGGCAGGATCCAATCAACAGGCCACGCCGAAGCCTGGAGCAGCAATGAAGACATACATCTATCTCAAGCGCTCATCACGGAAATGGGTCTGCTTCTGCAAGTGCCCAGCCAAGATGGCTTGGGCCACTGTCCCGTACTACTACGAAGACTCATCGCCGCTCGGTGGTTCGTCATACCTCTGGGTATGCGGCAACTGCGGAGTGGCGTTCTCCTTCGCGAAGGCCGTGGAGTCACCGACGTCCTACGAGCAACTCGCTGAAGAGGATGCGCCGCGGATCCAGCGAGTCATCAACGCACAAACTGGGGAGATCAAGACCGAAACGAACATCCGCGACGCCGGGGATTGGGTCGAGCGGATGGAAAGGCTGGTCGCGGACTGCGTACCCGGAAAGGAGTATGTCTTCTTCGACGGCAAGGCGATCGAAGCCAAGCCGGGGCCGGTCGCCTTCCAAGGACTGAAGCGGTACCACGAATTGCCAAGCCTGCCGCACATCGAGATTCTGAAGCGGCGGCAGACCGAAGAAGATGTTCTTGAGAACCCGGAATATTGGGGACTAGAGACCTAGGTCTCCTTCACCGCCTCCAGCACTTCCTCCACATGTCCCGGCACCTTCACCTTGTCCCAGCGGCGGAGGATGGTCCCGTCTTCGCAGATGAGGAAGGTCGTCCGCTCGATGCCCATGTAGGTCTTGCCGTACATCGACTTCTCGACCCACACGCCGTACTTCTGCGCGATGGCGGGGTCGGGCTTGCCGTCGGCGTCCGTGCGGCTGTCGGCGAGCAGGGGGAAGGTCAGGCCGTGCTTGTCGGCGAACTTCGCCTTGCTCTTCTCGTCGAGAATCGAGATGCCCAGCACCTTCGCGCCGGCCTTCTCGAAGGTCTTGAGGTCGTCGTTGAAGCCGCAGGCCTCCTTGGTGCAGCCGGAGGTGTTGTCCTTGGGGTAAAAGAACAGGACGAGCTTCTGGCCGGCGTAGTCCTTCAGCGCGTGGGTGGTGCCGGACTGGTCCTTGAGGGAGAAGGCGGGGGCCTTCTTGCCGGGCTGGGCTTTGGTCGTTCCGTTTGCGGTCGGGGTCGTCTTTGCCATGCGGATTGTATTCTGCCCGATCGCAGAGTCCACGCGCGCCCGGCCGGGTGTTGCCGAACCGGTCGTGTTGTCCGGGCGCGGCCGCAACGAGGGGGGACCCCATGCCCGACGCCGAACACCTCCTCGCCCGCCTTGAGGCCATCGCATCGTCCCTCGCCGGGCGTGAGTCCGGGCTTGCCCTGCTCGCGCTCGGCTCGGTGGGCAGGGACCGCCACCGGTTGGACGAGCATTCCGACCTCGACTTCTTCGCGGTCGTGCGACCGGGTACCAAGCAGGGGTATCTCGAAGACCTGGGCTGGCTGAACGACGCCCACCCCGTCGGCTGGGCGTTCCGCAACACGCGAGACGGGCACAAGGCGCTCTTCGAAGACGGGGTGTACTGCGAATACGCGGTGTTCGAGCCGGACGAGGTCGCCGACGCGCGCCACCCCGGCGGGCGGGTGGTCTGGCATCGCGAGGGCTTCGACACCACGCTGTGCGAGCCGCGCCACGCGCCCGGACCGCCCGAGGTCCACCCGATGGAGTGGCTCGTCGGCGAGGCGCTCTCGAACCTCTATGTCGGCATGTGCCGTTATCTGCGCGGCGAGCGCTGGAGCGCGGCGATCTTCGTGCAGAGCCACGCGCTGCATCGCGTCGCGGACATCCTCGTCCAGCAGCCCGGAGGAGACGAGAGCGGGCGGGACCCGTACACCATCGATCGGCGGTTCGAGTCGAGGCATCCCGAAGCGAGCGAACTCTTCGCTCGCTGCATGCAGGGCTACGAGCGGACGCCGGAGTCTGCGCTGGAGATCCTGGGATTCCTCGAGGGGCGCTGCGACGTCAGCCCGGTCATCGCGGCGGAGATCCGCCGCCTGTGCGCTCAGGCCGGCGATTCCTGAAAGTTGTGAATCTTCTCGGACCTCGCGAAAGTCCCGGAGCCAATGGGCCGATAGCCGAGGCATGAGCAAGAGCCGCACCCAACCGTCGTATCGCATCGGCGTGCTCCGCGACGCCGCCGACATGCTGACCCACCGCCCCGGCCAGCCGCTCCCGTCGCGCGACGGCGAGGCCGAGCAGTACTTCATCATCCACGACGGCTTCGACGGCCTGCCCCGGGTCTACCCGACGCCGTTCGAGTCGATCGAGGACGCCCGGGCCCGGATCGCGGCGTCGTGTCGCTCGGTCGGTGTCGAGGTGCCGGCGATCGACCCGAACCCGTGCGAGCTGGTCAAGACGACCGGCGGCATCCGCGTGGCGCGTCGCGCCGCGAAGGCGTCGCCGACGGACTACCACGCCGCGGCGTAACGGCCCTCAAAGGCATCAACTCAATCAGGCGGGCCAGACGCCGAGCGTCCAGGTGATCAGCAGGGTCACGGCGGCGACGGCGGTGCCGAAGGCGATGCACGCCGCGACCATTTCTGATGGTGTGCCGACGCGATCGGTGTGCGCGTTGCCGGTCTCGGTGAGCCCGCCGCGCTTCGCGCCGGGGGCTCGGACGAGGCGGATGCGCGCGTCGCCGGTCAGGTCGTCGAGCGGCTCGCCGCAGCGGGCGCGGTCCTGCACGATGGCGATGATGAGGTTGGCGTCGAACGGTCGCAGGCCCATGTGTTTGGCGCGTGTAACGATGTCGCGCCGGACATCGGGCGTGAGGATCGCGGCCCGGCCGCCGTCGAGCGCGCGGGCGATGCGGGTGGCGACGATGTTGCGGGCGTCGTTGACGTCGAGCTTGGCGCTCGAGCGGTTTTCCTGCTCGATGCGCTGGCGCGCGATCGCGATGAGTTCTTCGCGGCGCTTCTTCTCGTCCCGAGGGATCCGCCGGGCGGGCTTGGGAGCCCGGTGGACCGGCGTGCGCGTCGGCGCGTGCTGCTGGGGCTCGGTTTCGGGCCCGACGAGCTTGAGCGTGCGACCGGTCGAGGTCGTCGCGCTCAGCGGGCGTCGACCGGTGACCGTGGTCGCGATGATGCGCGGGCGCTTGAGGTTGAGCGAGGCGAAGGGATCGCGCTCGATCGAGTGAATGACGTGAGGAGACGTGGTGGTGTCGGCTTTGCGGGACATGGGACGTTGGAGACCGTGATAAATCCGGCCTGCCCCGGAGTCCGTTCCGCGTGGCAAGTGCTGGCTGCTCTTGTGTTTCGGCCCGGAGGGGTCGATGACCCATCTGGGACGCCCATCGGTCCGGGGAGCGCTAGGCTCGTCCGGTGTCGCAGAATCCTCTGCGACGGCATCGTGCCGATGCCGATGGGGTAGACTTCGCCGGTCTCCGCCGACGTACACACTGGGTGACTATATGCCAGAACCGACTCCGAGCGAAGGGCAAAATCTGTTTGAGGGCGATCAGCCCCTGCCGCCGGAGCCGGAGTCGAGCGAGCTGGTGTTATCCGGACCTCCCGAGCCGCCCAAACCGTGGGCGAAGGACGCGTCGCTCCCGCGCGTGATCTCGCCGATGCCCGCCTCGGACCTGCAGAAGGCCCTCTCGCAGCGCGCCAAGCAGGGCAAACTCGCGGGCTACCAGAAGCAGTCCGAGCGGACGTTCACCCTCGACGCCGCCGGTGGGATCTACGAGCGC
>CAXAVQ010000139.1:0-7048 GCA_963971985.1 uncultured bacterium | reverse complement strand
AGATCGCCGGCGGGAGCGGCCTGCGCGAAGTGATGAGCGACGACGAACTCGCTTCGATGTTCCAGACGCTGGAGGAGGCGGGCGCTCGGACCTCAAGCGGTCCGAACCCGGTGACTTTCGCGGGGACCGACCCGCTCGGGCTGGAGCGCGAGTTCACGCTTGAAGAGGCCGCGGCTTTGGCGAAGGCGGGGCGCCTGGCGATCTCCCTTGAGGGTGCGACGGGCGTCGGTGTCCAGGGCGGGTATCTTGCCGACGCGCAGCACCGGTACGCGATCTTCGAGACCGCGTCGGGCGCTGGCGGGCCGGAGACGATCGACCTGCTGCGTGCTTCGGAGCGTGTGACGGGTCTGACGCAACGCGTCGGTGATGTGCTGGGTTCGGTGCCATCGGTGTTGGCGTCGTACCGGTTCGATGCGTCGGGCGCTCGGTCGAGCGCTACACAGATTGAACGGGCCACGATGCTGGAGTTAATCGCGGCGGTGGTATCGCCGGCGAACACCGGCCCCGATGGGTCACGGCTGAGACTGATCGAACTGCCGTTCGATGCGTCGGACGAGCCGTCTGTCGGCACGGGCGAGGGCGAGGACCCGTTCTGGTGGCTGGAGCCTGAGGCGGAGTACGGTCAGCGCGGGACGGCGTTGATTCCGGTTGTGGTGAAGTGACGGCATCCCGACACGCGTTGCATGCCTCAGTTCGTTTGCAAGCGGCGGTGGCGTCGTCGGGTCTTGCGGTCCAGGCGCAGGCCGAGCATGGTCAGGGCCGGGAAGACGATCAGGCCGAAGAGGACGAGCAGTTCGATGGTGGTGGCGCTGCGCAGGTCGGCGATGCCCATGTGCGAGAACTGGAGGACGATGGCGACGGCGACGGACACGCCTCCGACGCACGCCAGGATGACGCGTCTCCACAACCGAACGTAATGGGCCTTCATCGAACTTCCGTTTCGCTGCGCGGCCGCGATCCCTGCGACCGGTCTTTCCTTCTTCACCCGAGACGAACGTCTGGCCCGGGAGCTCCTCCGAATGCCCTTGGCGGGGCAGGGGGCCAAGCGTACGTGCTGCGCGGGCTCCGCTCAAGGGGGAGAGGGAGTGTGGAAAGATGGTGGGAAGGGATTTTGCAGGACCGGCGATAATGCCTGCTCCGCGAGCGATCGTGCTTGTGGCGGGTGATGCTGGCCGATACCTTCCTCGGCGTGCCACCTCGCGCCGCGTCGAAGCTGTTGTCGCCCACCGTTCACTCTGTGAAGCGTGTGTGCGCCCAGCGCGCGGCCTGTGCGCTCGTGGCGTCGATCATCGCCTCGAGCGGGGGGGTGGTTTCGGTGGCGCACGCGCAGTCGACTCCGGCGGAACAGGAACTCGGCGAGAGCAACCCGGGCGAAGGCCGGGTGATCGCGGAGATCGTGGTCGAGGGTCTGGATCGTGTGCCGCGGCTATTGATCGAAAACACGATCCGGACGGCTCCGGGTCGTCCGCTGGAGTGGGCGACGGTTCGTGAGGATCTGCGCAATCTGGAGAGGTTGGGCGAGTTCCGCGATATCCAGGCCAGCATCCGGGAGAACGCGGACCGAACGGTCACGGTGATCTACGAGTTGACCGAGGCGCCGATCATCGAGGACATCGTGGTGGTCGGGAACCGTCGGGTGACGGACACGCAGCTCGCGGAAGTGGTGAACCAGGGCAGCCTGATCGTCGGCGTGCCGATCGACGACTACCGGATCGGTCTGGCGTCACGCCTGATCGAGGACTACTACCGATCCCAGGGTTTTTACCTGGTCGATGTGACGGTCGACGAATCGGAACTGGCGGAGACTGGGGTGGTGATCTTTCGGATCCGCGAGGGCGAGCGCCTGCAGGTGACGGACATCCGTTTCGACGGGAACGACGCGTTCACGGGCAAGCAGCTGCGGAGTCTGGTGGAGTCGAAGGTCAAGGGGTTGTTCCAGAAGGCTCCGCTGGACGATGGCACGCTGGACACGGACGTCGGGGCGCTGGTCGAGTTCTACCGGAACAACGGGTACCTGGACGTGCGCGTGTCGCGCTCGGTGCTTCCTTCGCCGAACGCGCGAGAGGCGATTGTGACGTTCATCGTGGACGAGGGGCCCCAGTACACGCTGCGGAACGTGGAGGTGTGGGGCGTCGCGGGGACGAGCGACAACCCCGCGGCCGGGCTGACGGTGTACGGCCCGGAGCAGGTGGCGGCGCTGATGACGGTGCGCTCGGGCGAGGTGTTCAACGCGCGCGAGATCCGGGCGTCGGAGCAGGCGGTGCGTGATGCGCTGCGCCAGATGGGCTATTTCGATGCGCGGGTCGGGAGCGAGCAGTACCGGGCGGTCGACAGCCCGACGGTGGACCTGCGTCTGTACGTCGACGAGGGGCGCCGGTTCAGAACCGGCCGGGTCACCATTCAGGGCAACGAGCACACGAAGGACAAGGTGATCCGGCGCGACATCGACGTGTACCCGGACAGTTGGCTGGACGGCACGGCGATCGATGAGAGCGAACAGCGCCTGCGCAACAGCGGGCTATACGCCCCGCCGGGGCCGAGTTCGCAGGGGCCTGCGGTGATCGTTCAGCCCGAGGACCCGCGCTTCCCCGGCTACCGGGACGTGCTGGTGCGCATCGAAGAGACGAACACGGGGCGGATCGGCTTCGGTGCGGCGGTGAACTCCGACTCGGGTCTGGTCGGCGCGATCAGCCTGGACCAGCGGAACTTCGACATCGCCGACACGCCGGACTCGCTGGGCGAGTTCCTGAGCGGTCGGGCGTTCCGAGGGGCGGGTCAGCAGTTCAACCTGGCGCTGCAGCCGGGCGACCGGGTGTCAACGTACTCGGTGTCGCTGGCGGAGCCTCGACTGTTCGAGACGCCGTATTCGGCGTCGGGCTCGGCGTATTTCCGGGCGCGAGAGTTCGACGAGTACGACGAGGAGCGCCTGGGGTCGCGTCTGCGACTGGGACGCGCGTTCGGGACGCGCTGGTCTGGGTTTGTGTCGGGGCGGGTCGAGCAGATCGACATCTCGGAGATCGAGTCGTTCTCGACGCAGGACCTGTTCGCGGTGGAGGGCGAGAGTTCGATCACGGGCCTGGGGCTGGGCCTGACCCGGACGACGATCGATTCGCGGTTCCGCCCGACGGCGGGCACGCGCCTGGAGTTGGGCGTGGAGCAGATCGGCCTGCTGGGCGGGGACTACGACTTCACGAAGCTGAGCCTGGAGCACTCGATCTTCCTGAAGATCGATGAGGACTACCTCGGGCGCCCGACGGTGCTGAGTTTCGACACGCGCATCGGGTACATCCCGCAGTCGGACGAGGCACCGATTTTCGAGCGGTACAACCTCGGCGGGCGGACGTTCCGCGGGTTCGACTTCCGGGGCATCGGGCCGGTGGGCCTGCGCAACGACACGGGGCTGCCGGGCGAGGACCAGGTCGGCGGCGATTTCAGCTTCTTCTTCGGAGCCCAGGTGGAGCGCCCGGTGTGGCGCGACATCATCGGGTTGGCGATGTTCGTGGACTCGGGCACGGTGTCCAACGACTTCAGTCTCGACGAGTATCGCGTGACGGCGGGGGCTGGCCTGCGTCTGTACATCCCGGCGTTCGGGCAGACGCCGCTGGCGTTCGACTTTGCGATCCCGGTGATGAAGGAAGACACGGACGACACGCAGATCTTCAGTTTCGCGTTCGACCTGCCGTTCTGAGTGCTGGAACGGGTTTCGGGCCGGTTTTCTTTGTATGTAGACGCTAACTTGGCTACGATGGGGGTGTTCCATCGGGTCCGCGTGGTCTTTGTGCGCGGGGCCGGAAAACGCATGGTTTCAAGCAGGAGATTCGAACATGAAGTGCGAAGCCCTTTGGAGATGGTCACTTGTCGGGTCTCTGGTGCTGGTGGGTGGTGCGGTGCTGTCGCTTTCGACGGCCCCGGTGAACGCGAACCTCGCGCAGTTCGCCCCGTCGGCCGAGCCGGTCGCGGTCGTGGACCTGCAGCTTTTGATTGAGTCTCTTGACGAGCGGACGCAGGGTCAGAAGGAACTGGATGAACTGGGTACGCGCCTCGAGAAGGGCGTGAATGACATCCGTACGGAATTGCGGGCACGAGCGGACGAACTGGAGACCGCGAGCGATGCTCGGGCTCGCCAGTTGTTCGAGGAAATCGTGCGCCTCCAGGCCCGTCTGCAGGCGGAAGAGCAGTACGCTCAGCGGATCGCCGCGGAACGTCTGACCCGATTGAAGCGGGACCTGTATCGCAAGGTGCTCGCGGCTGTCGAGAACTACTCAACGACGGCTGGTTATTCGCTCGTGATCAGCGATGATTCGGCGGCTCCGCTGCCAAACGACGGCGGTCTGCAGGCCTTGGAAGCATCGATGATCAGTCGGACCGTGCTGTACGCGCGTGAGACGGTGGACATCACCGAGGCCGTTGCGAACCGGATGAATACCGACTTCAAGAACGCCGGCGGGAATCGCTGAGGCGTGAGCGGAGCGTCCGGGACGAGTTCTGGAACATCGAAACCCTCGTGGAGTGCTTCGGAGGCGGGATCGCTTCTGGGCGCTGAGGTGGTGGGGGACGGTTCGGTCCGGTTCAGCACGCTCGCGTCGCTGGAGGGGGCGGGGCCGGACGCGCTGACGTTCGTGCGCAGCGTGAAGTTCGCGCAGCGCTGGGGTACGTCGAAGGCCGCGGCGGTGCTGGTGTCGCGCAAGGTGTACGAGGATCCATCCGTCAACATGGAGCCCGGCGAGGGTCGGGCGATCCTGGTCGTCGAGGATGCCGACCTGGCGATGCTGGCGCTGCTGGAGGCGGCGTCGAAGGCGATCGAACGACGTCCGGAGCCGGGCGTGCACGCCTTGGCGTCGGTCGACGAGAGCGCGACGATCGGTGACGGTGTCTTCATCGGTGCGCACGTCTCGGTCGACGCGGGCTCGGTCATCGGGGACGGCTCTCGGCTTCACCCCGGCGTACGGATCGGCGCGGGCGTGCGGATCGGCGCGGGGTGCGACCTGCGTTCGAGCGTGGTGATCGAGGACCGGTGTGTGCTGGGCGACCGGGTGATCGTGCATCCGGGAACGGTGATCGGTGCGGACGGCTTCGGCTACCGGCCCAACCCGGACGGCTCTGGCGTGCTCAAGATCCCGCACATCGGCGCCGTGGAGATCGGCGACGATGTGGAGATCGGCGCGAACGTGTGCATCGACCGGGGCAAGTTCAGTGACACGACGGTCGGGAACGGCACGAAGATCGACAACCTGGTGCAGGTGGGGCACAACGTTCGGATCGGGCGCCACTGCGTCATCTGCGGGATGAGCGGCATCGCCGGCTCGGCGACCATCGGCGACGGCGTGACGCTGGGGGGGGCCTGCGCGATCCATGACGGGGTGACGATCGGCGACGGCACGACGCTCGCGGCGAAGTCGGGCGTGATGAGCGATGTGCCTGCTGGGGTGACCTGGGGCGGGACGCCGGCCGGACCGGCGCGAGAGTTTCTTCGTCAGATGGCGAGTCTGCGTCACCTGCCGGATGTGGTTCGGGAGCATCGGTCTCGGCAGAGCAGCGCCGGCGCGCACGGAGAGGCGGGGGCATGATCGAGAGTCTGGACCAGCAGCACACGATCGCCGAGGCGGTCACGGTCCGCGGCACTGGCTTGTTCACCGGACAGCCGGTGAGCGCGACTATCCGTCCGGCGGGGGAAGGCCACGGCATCGTGTTCGTGCGCTCGGACCTGGACGGGCGTCCGCAGATCGCGGCCCGTGTGGACCACGTGGTGGAGCGTCCTCGCAGGACGACGCTGCAGCGGGGCGAGACGACCGTGGAGATGGTCGAGCACTGCATGGCGGCGCTGGTCGGCTCGGCGATCGACAATTGCACGGTCGAAGTGGATGGACCTGAACTGCCGGCGGGCGACGGCTCGGCGATGCCGTTCGTGGACGCGATCGATTCGGCCGGCCTGACCGAGCAGAGCGCGCCGCGGAACTACCTGGTGGTGGACACCCCGATCACGGTCCGCGAGGGCGACGCGACGGTCGCGGCGTTGCCGATTGATACGCCGGCGCTGGAACTGCTGTACGCGCTGGACTACGGAGCGCAGTCCCCGATCGGGCGCCAGGTGCACTCGGCGACGATCACGCGCGAGGAGTTCCGAAACTCGATCGCGCCGGCCCGGACGTTCTCGACCGAGCAGGAGGCCCAGGCGATGCGGGCCAAGGGTCTGTTCGCGCACCTGACGCCGAAGGACATGCTCGTGCTCGGCCCGGCGGGGCCGATCGAGAACACGCTTCGGTTCGAGGACGAGCCGGTGCGTCACAAGGTGCTGGACCTCTTGGGCGACATCCATCTGGTCGGGCGACCGATCCTCGGGCGGATCGTGGCGCACCGCGCCGGGCACAAGCTGAACCACAAGCTCGCCCGGGAACTCGTCGAGCACGCGCGCCAGACCGAGCAGGGGCGCTCGACGACGGGGCACAGCCGCGCGATCTCGCAGCCGGCGATGGACATCCGGTCGATCCTGAGGATCCTGCCTCATCGCTACCCGATGGTGCTGGTCGACCGGGTTCTGGAGATGGAGCCGGACCGGCGTGCGGTGGGCATCAAGAACGTGACGATCAACGAGCCGTTCTTCCAGGGGCATTACCCGGCCCAGCCCCTCATGCCGGGAGTGCTGATCGTGGAGGCGATGTGTCAGCTCGCGGCGCTGATGCTCTCGCAGAAACTGGAGCGGATCGGCAAGGTCGGTGTGCTGCTCTCGATGGACAACGTGAAGCTCAGAAAGCCCGTGGTTCCGGGCGATCAGCTCGTGATCGAGGTCGATGCCCTGCGGACGAGCACCCGGTACGGGGATGTGCAGTGTCGGGGTTTTGTTGGGGGTGACCTGGCCGCGGAGGCCCGTGTGAAGTTCATGATGATCGACGCGGAGCGCTGAGTCGCGGTTTCGGCCCGGTGGGGGGTCGACCGGTACAATCTTTACCGAGTTGTGATCTCGGCGGGAGCCAGCGAGTCGAACCGGGTTGGCCCGTGGTCGCTCGGCGCTGACCGGATCGTCGGCTTTGGGCCGATGGTGTGTAGGAAC
>CAXAVQ010000138.1:0-7069 GCA_963971985.1 uncultured bacterium | reverse complement strand
GCGGGCAGGGAGCGCCGGGTGCGGAGTACAGCACGAGGTCAGTGTCGTAGTCCGCGGAGCCGCCGAGCTGTTCGCAGGTGGTAATGGTGATCTGGCTCGTGCACGGTGCCGTGAACGTGTACCAGATGTCGCTTCCGGTCTGACCGCCGAACTTGCAGTCCGCGTGGGCAAGACCGTCAGTATTCGCGCCAAGTGTTGAGAACGCGGTCAGGCCAGCCGAGATCGGCAGCGCGTCTTCGCAGTTGTCGTTGGTCGGCGCGACCTTGACGAGCAGTTCGCCCGTGCCGGTGTTGCCCTCGTTGAAGCCGCCGACGCGGATCAGGAACTGTTCCCCGGCCGACGCGTTATAGCGGATGGTGCTGCGATAGCCGCCTTCGAACGTCCCGCAGGGGTTCTGGGCGTCGTCGTCGTTGCAGGCGAGCAGGAACGAATCGGTCGGCGGGCAGGGGGCACCCGGTGCGCTGTAGAGCACCAGGTCGGTGTCGTAGTCCGCCGAACCGCCCTCGTCCTCGCACGTGCTGATGATCAGGTTGCCGGCGTAGGGCGCGGTGTAGGTGAACCAGATGTCGTTGCCTGTCGCGCCACCGAACTGGCAGCCGGCGTGGGTCAGACCATCGGTGTTGGCGTTCACGGTGGAGAACGAGGTGAGTTCGGACGTGATGGCGATCGCGTCCTCGCAGTTGTCGTTCTCGGGGACGACCTCGACGAGCAACTGGCCAGATCCTTCATTGGCATCGTTCAGATTGAAGCCGCCGACGCGGATCAGGAACTGTTCACCGGCGATGACGTTGGTCCGGACAGTGCTCTTGAAGCCGCCGGCGCTATCACCGCATGGATTGATCAGATCGTCATCGTTGCACTCGACCAGGAAACTGTCGGTGGGTGGGCACGGCGCGCCGGCAGCGCTGTAAAGCACGATGTCGGAGTCGTAGTCGGCCGATGCACCGAGGTCTTCGCAAGTGGAGATGACAAGCTCTCCCGTGGCGCTCGCGGTATAGGTAAACCAGACGTCGTTGCCGGTGATGCCGCCGAGCTGGCAAGATGAGTGCGCGAGACCATCGGTCGTGGCGCCGACCGTCGAGAAGGGGTTCAGCCCGTCCGTGACCGGGATGGCGTCGGCACACGCGTCGTTATCGAGAGGCGTCGAGAAGAAGTTGCAGCCGAACGCAGGGCCGTCGCGGAAATCCATGATCTCCGGGCGTGTCGCGCTCGGATTGAACGTGTTCGCCCCGGTGATCGACGGGTTCATCGTATAGGGCGGGTTGCTGCAGGAGCAGTGGTTCGCGTCCCAGTTGTGCCCGAGTTCGTGGGCGACGAGATCCGTGATCGAGGAGAAGTTGTTCGAGAAGTTCGCTTCGGAGATACCGTATGCGAGGGTGTCGTCGCAGACCGCACCCAGATAGGCCCGTCCAATGATTGAGCCATCGAGGTTCTTGCCAGTGAACAGGTGGGCGTGGCTTCGCAAGGAAGTCACGTTATCGTTCCACCAGTCACGGAACTGCTGCAGCAGAACGAGCGAATCGGTTGATGTGTACGGGTCCGAACTGTCGGACGTGCGGACAATGATCTCCGCCACCCGATGGATGATCCCGACCTCGTCCTTGTACTGCACGTTGACCGTGTTGACGACGGCTTCCATGCGGGCCTGGGTCAGGCTGAAACTGTTGAATTCCGAGTAGTACTCAAAGTCGGCATCGAGCCCGAGGCGAGATGTGAAAGTGAGGCCGCCGCGGGAGGCCGGGGCAACATTCTGCTGATCCGCCTGAGAGTGCGGCCGAGGCAGGGGCACACCACCGCCACAGATCGAGTTGTGGCCAACGACGTTGTCCGCATCGAAGATGCCGTAGAGATCATTTGGCGCACCGAACATACGGTCTGCCACAGAGCCGAACCAGAGATGTGTCCCGTCCTCGAGCTTCATCAGCCCCTCGAGACGTCCATCGAGCACCGATACTGCAACAACCGAGTCCGGTTGCCCGGCGATCGCTCCCCGGTAGGTCGTGACGGGACCGGGATTGACCACCCGGAGCTGGCCGTCGGCGCCGTGCTCGCGCACGACGATGTCATCGGTCCGCACGGAATGGGGGCGGATCACGATCTCGTAGGTCTTGCCCTGATAAGGGATGTCCTGGCGGATCTGCGCATCCAGATCGAAGAGCCGGTCCATCCGGAAGGTCTCGATCTGGCTGACCTCGAACGCGTTGGCGGCCTGGGCCGTCAGCATCGCGTTCCCGCGCTGATCATCTTTCTGCTTTGATTGAGCCAGGGCGCTCCCGGTCCCGACGGCAATCGCGGCGGATGCCGTTGCCACCGCCACAAACGTGGGCATTCGCCCGATGAAACGATACATACGTGATTTCCTCCTCACGGGTAACGGGCGGGACGCGCGTTCCACGCGATGCGAACCGCCCAAATTCACAATCCTCCGCGTAAAGCCTGACCGATTTGCGCCGGGCATCCAAGCGCAAAACCGGGAATTTTCTGATTCCGAAGAAATCACTCGCCACCCTGTCGTTCTTCTGGGCACGCCGACCCAAAGCGCGGTCCGTTGCGGATCGCGAGCATCTGCTATATTGCTCGGCCACGCCGCAGGCGTTGAAGCGGGCGTATAGCTCAGCTGGCTAGAGCGCTGTGTTCACACCGCAGAGGTCACTGGTTCGAGTCCAGTTACGCCCATTTTGAAATAGGAAAAGCCCGCCGGATGGCGGGCTTTTTCGTGGACTCAGCTGACCTTAGGACGCTCAGTCGGCGGTTAGTTTGACCTCGGTCGAGATGTCCTTGGCTTTCTCCGCTTCGTACGTGAGCCGGAGGGTGTCACCCTCGTTCCCTTCGACGATCACCCTGAACAGGGTGGCATCCTTGCCGCCGATCCCTCGGTTATTGAGCAGGCGGCTCTGATCCTGACCGGCGGGGTTGGCCCGGCGGATCTGCTTGTCGCGCCACGAGCCGATCGTGCCGGAGGTGATGACCTCAGCTCCTCCGACCATCAGGACGTCAGGCTGGCCGATGCCGCGATTGGCGGCCTGCGCGGTCCGGGTCGGGATGGCGCGGTCGTTGCGAACCTCGAAAGTCACCGACCAGAGGTCGCCGTCGAGTTTCTCGACGCGGGTCTCGCCGAAGCGGAGTTCGGCCATCTCGCTGGCGTGGTAGGTCGTGAACGCGAAGTTGCGATGGCACTCCTCTTCAAGCATGAAGGTGGGGGTGACGCGCGCAGACCACTTGTTGGGGCCACCGATCAGGACGGTCCCGTACTCGGGGTGCTCGTACTCGGTGTAGTCCGTGAACAGTTCGCCGAAGGCGAGCTTGTCGCGCCAGAGCCACTGCTGCTCGTCGTTCGGGCGTCGGACATCGCGCTGGAAGTACTTTTCGGTGGTCCACAGTTCGTTGGTGAAACTGATGATGCCGAGGGTCTCGGCGGTCCAGTTCACGAAGCCGCCGTGGACGGTGTAGAGGTCCTCGTGGATGATGAGGTAGCGGTAGTAGGGGATCATCTCCTCGCCGGTCCGCGCAAGTTCGTCGTAGACCGCGAGGTCGGCGCGGGGGTACATGTCCGAGCGGGTCGGGCTGCCGGGTCCGCGCAGGATCATGCCGCCGGTGTTGTGGTAGGACTGCGCCGCGCCGATGTTCGGGCGTGAGAGGATGAAGTCGGCGATCGAGTTCGTTTCCGGGTTCTGGAGCGGGTACTCGCCCGCGCCGCGCTGGACATAGTCCGGCTGCCACCCCGCGGGCCAGTTGCGGTTCATGTCGTCGCCGCCGGGCCCGTCTTCGTTGATGCGTCCGTCGCCGTCCAGGTCGGTGCCCTCGGAGCCGAGGTAGGTCCAGCCACCCTCTTCGTCGGGACCGACGCGCTCGAACACGCGCGGGTCGGTCGTCGAGCGGCGCCAGCGTCCGCCCGGCTCCTGCATCCACATCGCGGTGATCGAGCCGTCGCCGTCGAGGTCGTTGGGCGGGTCCTCGTCGTAGAGCCCATCACGGTCGCTGTCGATCGGTCGCTTGTTGGCGCGCGATGAGTTCGGCGTGCTGGGCTCTTCGAACCAGTACACGCGCGAGTCCGGGTTCACGACCGGCAGGATGTAGAACGCGGTGCGGTCCATGATCTCGGTCAGCATCTCGTTGCTGCCGTAGCTCTTGGTGAGGTACCAGATCGTGTAGAGGCAGACTTCCGAAGCCTGAATCTCGTTGGCGTGGATGCTCCCGTCGATCCACATCGCCGGCTTCTCTGTATCGGCGCCGGTCTCGGGGTTGTTGATGGTCACGAGGACCATGTCGCGTCCTTCCTGCGACTTGCCGATGACCTCGGTCGTCACGAGGTTCGGGTACTCACGCTCGAAGTCGTACATGAAATCGACGAGCTGCTCGTACGAGTAGTAGCGGTTGAAGGCGATGTCGACCTTCGACTCGGTGTGCGCCTGGGCGAGCGTCAGGGCCGGGGTCGAGCAGATCGCGGCGGACGAGATCAGTGCTGCGGTGATGAGGCGATGCATGGGTCAGTTCCCCTCCGAAAGGTCGACCGAGACCGAGCGTTCGCCCGATTCGGGAATCGTGATGGTGATGTCGAGCGTGGGTTCGGCGCTGCGGACGGTCCAGACAAGATCGACCTGCTGGCCGGGCTCGAGCCGGTCGATGCGCTCGATCGGGTCACCGACGAGCACGAGATCGTCATCGATCTGCGGGCGGATCAGGATCGGGGGCCAACGTCTGGTCTTCTCGGCGATCGCGGGGCGCGAAGCGAGTTCGCCGGTGTTTGAGATGCGCATCGCGACCTCGTACACGCCGCTCCCGAGTGACTTCACCGTCGGCTCGGTGACTTCGATCGCGGGGAACATGCCGAGCAGCGATGCGATGAACTCGGTCTGAGCGTCGGTGATCGCGTCGATCCGGTCCGCCGGCGCGTTCAGGCGGAAGCCGGGGACGAAGCCGCCGATCTCCACCTCGCCGAACTGCGGGTGGTCGAAGGTTTGCCAGTCCACGAAGCCCTCGCCTCGCTCGTCGGCGTAGGCGATCCACGAGGCGTTGATGTCCGACGATCGTTTGCGCGGTGATGAGGCCGGGGCTTCCGGGGCCGCGCTCTCGGCCTGCGGGTCGGGCTGGCCGGAGGCGATCGCCATGATCCGAGCCTGGGTTTCGGCGGGCAGGGCGTTGAACTCCTTCATGAGTTCTTCCTGCTCTTCGGCGCTGCCGCTCTCGTAGATCCGGATCATCTCCTGGATCTCGGCCATCGACGGGCCGGCCGGCGCTTCGGCCTGCTCGGCGTCGCCCGCGTTGTCCGGGGCGTCCTGAGGCGCCTCGGATTCTTTGGCATCGGCTTCGGGGACCGACCAGAGCGGCGTGCTGAACGAGTACAGCCCGAGGTGCGCGTACGACCAGCCGTGGAACGACCCCTCGTTCGAGCCGCCCTCGGCCTTCTTCAGACCGGTCGCCTCGATGAAGGCTTCGCTGACTTGCTCGAAGGCCCGCTTGTCGTCGGATTCGATGCCCAGCGGCACACGACGGCTGTCGTCGTACTTCCCGTCAGTAGGGACGCTGCTCAGCGTGTCGTGGGGGCCGTATGTCAGCACGGCGACAAGGTTCGGGCGAGCCAGCATCCAGTCCGCGAGCGCTCGCGCGCCGGGGTCTTCCAGCGGGTAGTCGCCGGTCACGGCGTCGAACTCGTCCCAGAGGTAGGGGAAGTGACGCGACAGATCGATGCCGCCGGCGGGGTCTTCAGCGACCGAGCCGTCGTTGTCATCGTCCCGGCCCTCGGTCATGACGGCGAAGACTGGGGTTTCGCCCTTGCTGCGATCGGCCGGGCGCATCAGACGCGGGTCGTCCTCGTGTTCGACGTGAGTGGCGACGAGGCCGGAACCGGGTGCCGGATTGCGCACACGCATCTGTGTGATGACACCGTCACCGTTCAGATCGTTCGGGCCGTCTTCGTTCATCTGTCGGTCGCGGTCGTGGTCGACGGCTTTCGGCGTGAGTCGGAGATCGTATTCGCCCATCGCGCCGCGTCCGCGTCGGGCGGCGGCGTCCGGGTTCACCATCGGGACGATGTAGACCGTGTGGCTCTCGAGCAGATCGGCGTGGTCCGCGGCCAGACGCTCACCGAGGCGCTTTGCCACGACGGTGCCCGTTTCATGGGTCGCGTCGATGCCCGCGACGATGAGCAGGGCCGGGCGTGAATCGGCGTCGTCCGGAGACGAACTGAGCGTGATCAGCTCAATGTCGCGACCTTCGCTGGACTGGCCGATGGTGCGCGTGCTGACGTTGGCTCGGTCCTGGGCGGATGCGGCGAGCGCATCGGCGGTGATCGGTGAGACGGTGAGCGCGGTCCCGGCAAGCGCGATGAGCAGCGCGCCGGCGATCCGTCGTCCTCGGGTGGGCATGGTGGGCGTCCTTTCTGGCACAAATACTGGCCTGAAGCGTCCGCTACCTTACCGGTGAGCACGCCAGCGCGCTGCAGCCAACCCATCTTTGGGACGGGAAATCGGGTGCGGCATTTCGTGCGGCTCAGGAGCCGGCCGGTTCGTCCGGACCGGCTTCAGAGTCCGGTCGGACGCGCAGCATGAACTCGACCTCGTCTTCGAAATCGATCGCGCGAACCGTAAGCGTCGAGTGCACAAGCCCTTGCACATCGGCTCCCGGGGTGAACCGGACGCGGACGACCAGGCCCTGCGCCTGGTCGAGTTCTGTTGATACGACCTCGGCTTGAACCAGGTCGGTCGAGGTCTCGATCCGCTGGACGCCGGAGTCCGTCCGAACGCCGCGCAGAATGAACTCGTGCTCGACCGGCTCCCCCGCTTCGGTGACGCCGAGGAGCAGGTGGTCCTTGCTGTACGCCCAGAGCGAGCGGCGCCGGTCGACGCCCGCGTAGATGTTGTCGATGTGCATCGCGACGACCGGGGCGCCGGGGTGATCGGTTTCGATGGCGACCCAGCGTCGCAGGCGATCCGGATCAACCTTCGAGAAATCAAAGGCGATCACGTGCTCAAGGGCCGGCGTTGCGAGTGTCGGATCGAGATCGTCACGGCTGATCGTGCCGGGTGCGTCTTCCGCGTCGTTCGTTTCTCTGGCGAAACTCAGGGTCCGC
>CAXAVQ010000137.1:0-7105 GCA_963971985.1 uncultured bacterium | reverse complement strand
CCGCGCTCGAGCGTGATCTGCTCGGTCGCGTAGTCGATCGCGGGATCGATGCCGATGGGTATGTTGCCGACCGGCGAGATCGCTCGGAGGTGGCCCTCGGCGTCGAGGATGAACCAGTGGCCGTGCCCGGCGTCGATGAACGAGATGGAACCGTTCTCCCCGAAGCTGCCGATCCACAGCGACACGAAGCGGGGGCGGCTGCGCATGCGCGTGAGCAGGGCGTTGGCTCGACGCACGAGCCCGGAGGGCGTGGCGTCGGCGTCCTTCGCACGGAGGACCGTGCGGGTGAGCGAACTGGTCATCGCGGCACGGAAGCCGTGGCCCGACGCGTCGCCGAAGCAGACCGTGGCGTGGCCGTTCGTGGACGGGATGAAATCGACGAGATCGCCCGAGAGAAGGGGGCCGGGGTCGGATGCGTGCTGGAAGCGGTACTCGCCGAAGGTGGTCCGAGCCGGGGCGTACAGGTCGGCGGACGGGAGGGTGTCCACCGGGGTCTCTGTATAGAAGGCTCGGACTGGTTGACGCACGGATGGGGTCCTCGGTCGGCTCTTTGCTTGCTCCACGGGAAGCATGCGCCGGATCCAGGGGCTCGCTCGGGATAGACCACCCACAGAGAGGAATTACAGGGCGGAGATACCCACGAGGGAAGATGGGCAAGGCGAGGCGCGTCCGAGAACGTCAGGCTGAAGCGGGAACGCCAGCGGTTTCGCCAGCGTAGAACTCGTCAAGGACTGCTCGCCATTCGTCCGTGCTGCTGACGCGGCAGAAGCGCTGCTTCACGGCCTCGGGTGTGGGGTGGTGGGTGGCGAACTTGATCCCGAACTTGCGCATCATCGGGCCGGCCCGCTTCTCGCCGTTGACGGCGACGGACAGATCGAAGTGCTGGAGCAGCACATCGCGTTGCTCGGCGATGGTCGGCTGGGTGACCGGCTCGCCGGCGAGCATCTGGCGGGCCTGGCGGAAGATCCACGGGTTGCCGATGCAGCCGCGAGCGACCGAGACGGCGTGGACGCCGGTGTAGGCGAGCATGCGGAAGATCTCGTCGGCGTCCCAGACATCGCCGGAGCCGAAGATCGGACGGTCGGGGCGAGCTTCAACCAGCGACTTCAGGAAGGGCCAGCGACTCGGACCGATGTACTTCTGCTCGACGGTGCGCCCGTGGACGGTGACGAAGCCGTAGCCCATCTCGTACGCGGCGTCGAAGATGCGAAAGAAATTCCGCTCGGCGTCGGGAGCATCGTCGAAGCCGCGGCGCATCTTGACGCTGGTGACCTGATCGGGCGGCAGGGCGTCGCGCACGGCCTTGAGGATGTCGATGGCGCCCTCAGGCTCGCGCAGCCAGTGCCCGCCGCGGGCCTTCTTGGAGATTTTCTTCACCGGGCAGGCCAGATTCACATCGATGGACGCGAAGCCGGGGGTGTGGTCGTCGGGGGTGACCTGCTTGCCCTCGGGGGCACCGGCGAGGCCTCGCTGGGCGAGTTTGCGGTACTCGTGGTTCGGGCGTTTGGCCTGCTCTACCATCTTGACCGCCGCGGCGGCCATCTCGTCTGGGTTTGAGCCCATGATCTGGCCGACGAGGGGCGTGTCTTCCACCCCGCCGGGGATGTTGTCGGCGATGTCGCCGAGATCGGCCTTGGCGAAGCCGCGTCCGCCGGCGATGAGGGTTCGATCGAGCAGGGCCTCAGTGATGCACATCGGGCAGCCGTGGCGACGGGCGACGATGCGCATCGCGGCATCGGAGTAGCCGGCGAGCCCGGCCTGGAAGAAGGGGGCGTCGAAGCCGGGGATGAGATGGCTGAGGCGCGGGTCGGGCGTGTAGGAGGCGGCGAATTCGCGCGGATCGATCGCGCTCGCGCCGGGGGCGAGGTGCTCGGCGGAGGCCCGCTGGGGCGGTGTGGCGTTGCGTGAGGCGGTTTCGCAGTTCATCTCGGGTACAGTATGCGAGAGGCGGCGACGGGATGTTCGCCGAGGTTCATTGGAGAACGCATGAAGAGACCGAGCGTGCAAACGGGACTGCGATTGGGGCTGGTGTCGATGCTGCTGGCTGGCGCCGGTCTGGCGTCGTGCTCGACGGGGCAGCGAGCGGTCGGTCTCGATGATTTTCCGGCCTATCCCAGCGAAAAGGCCCAGATCGAGATTCTCGATGTGCAGGTGCTCCGCGACGGGGACACGATCAGTCTGACGAACACGACGGCGGAGCGGTTCGACCAGTCGAGGATCTGGCTCAACCAGGAGTTTTCCTATGCGGTGGACGGGATCGAGGTCGGCGAGACGATCCGGCTCGATCTCAACGAGTTTCGGAACCGGTACGGGGCCCGTTTTCGTGCCGGCGGGTTTTTTGCGACGCAGCGCCCGAAGAACGTGGTTCTGGCGCAGATCGAGCCCGAGCGTGAATCCCAGCGTCTGCTGGGTCTGATTGTGGTTGACGGACGAGCCGGCCGATGAACTTTCGGGTGGGCGGTGCGTCTCAACTGTGAAGCCGGTCCCTCGCGATTCCGGGCCAAGGAGCGATTTGTGAAGCTGAGCAACCGCCATTCAGAACGCGATGCCTCCACGGTTCTGCGCGTCTCGCGCTGGCGCCGCGGTCACGTGGCGGTCGGGGCCGGGATCGCCATGGTGGCTTTGCTCCTGCTCGCGGGCGGGGCTCTTATTGCCTCTGGCGCGGTGCAGGACGCCCCGGTTTCGCCGGGCGATGACGAGGTCTCGCTGGATCCGAACGCCACGCCGGAACCGGGTGACGACGTTCGCGTCGTCGTTGACGACGGCGAGGCGTTCTTCGACGGCACACTCGAGGCGCGGACGGAGGACCAGTTGATCCTGCGGATCGAGGGCGTGCTCATGCCCTTGGAGCGGGACCGGGTGGTCTCGGTCACGGTGCGACTGACGCCGGCCCAGCGGTACCGGGACATCCGTCCGACGATCCGCGACGACGACTTCCCGCGTCTGCTGGCGCTGATCCGCTATCTGGAACGGAACAACCTCTATGACGAGGCGATGCGCGAGATCGAGGGGATCCTGAACCGGGATCCGGACAACGAAGAGGCCAGGCGCCTCGCGAAGATCATCGAGCAGCTCATCATCCTGAAGGAGTTGCGTGAGCAGCGCCAGCGTGGTCGGGACCGAGAGGAAACGCGGGAGCCCGAGACGCCGAGCGGCCCGGCCTCGCTGCCCGATCGGAACCGGTTCGAGACGCTCTCGGAGGAGCAGATCAACCTCATCAAGGTGTACGAGATCGATCTGGAGGCCGAGCCGAGGTTGTTGATCGAGCGTTCGACGATCGACGAGATCCTCAAGCGGTATCCCGAACACCCGCTCGTACCGGTGACGCGCGAGGGCAAGGAAGAGTTCTACCGGAAGACTCCGGTCGAGATTCTGGACATCATGTTCCGGATCGGCGCTCGCGACCTCTACAAGGAGGTCAGGGTGCTGGGGCAGCCCGAATCGATGAAGACCTTTCGGGACGACATCAGCGCCCGCTGGCTCACGAACCGGTGCGCCACGACGCGTTGCCACGGCGGGAACGAGGCCGGACGCCTCCGCCTGCTGAACCGTTCGCCGAACTCCGAGGCGACGGTGTACAGCAACTTCCTGCTGCTGGACCGTTTCGACACGCGCCGGCCGGTGCCGATGATCGACTACACGAACCCGACGGATTCGCTGCTGCTGCAGATGGCTTTGCCCCGCGAGGACGTGCTGTACCCGCACCCGGATGTGAAAGGTTGGCGTCCGGTGTTCGTGAACGACCGATCGCCCCAGTATCGGGCGGCGGTCCGGTGGATGCGGATGATGTACCAGCCCCGGCCGGACTACCCGATCGAGTACGACCCGTTCGCGGAGCCCGCGGAGCAGCCTGAGGAGCCGCAGCCTCAGGATCCGGGCGAGGAGCCGATCGAGCGCTGAGGAACGGTTGTCGTGGTCGGCCGGAGCCCGTTTTCTGTGGCTGTGCCGGTCACGCCGGCCCTTTGCTACACTGCCAGCCGTCCCCGAATCGGTCGATGCGGGGGATTGCTTTGTGGCATCGGTGTGATGCTTGCCCTGACCACGCCAGACGAGATTTCCGCATGATCCAGCGTTCCGCCCGATCCCGTTTCAGCCGTACCGCCGTTTCGCGTGTCGCGATGTGCTCGCTCGTGGCCGGGCTCACGCTCGGTCTGAGCGGTTGCGAGCGTGCCGACAGCCAATACCAGCAGTCGATCAGCGAAGCCCGCGACATGATGACGGTGATCAGCGCCGGTTCGGAGAATCGTGAGTCGGAGCTCCGAGCGGTCGTCAGCAAGCTGAACAGCGCGATGAGCGAAGTCGAAGGCGATGCCAAGGCCCCCGCCCAGTTGATGCTGGCCCGGGCGAACTCGGCGCTCGCCGAGATCGATCTGAACCGGGCGAGCGAACTCGCGTCGCAGATTAGCCTCGATCTCGCTCGGGCTGACGCGTACGCGCGTGAGTACAACTCCAACAAGGCGTTCGCGCTCACTCTGGTTGGCCCGGACGCGAGCGAGGCGATCAGCAACATCGAGGCCCAGATCCGCGAGATCGACGCGGAGATCCGGGAGCTGCAGGGCAACCGGCAGGACCTCAGCGCCGAGCTCTCGGGCGTGCAGAACGAGATCGACCAGTTGATGGAATCCGCTCGCGCCGAGCGCCTCGACGAAGCCGACCTTCGTGACGAGTCGCTGGAGGCCGAGCCGATGCGCCGGGCCGAGTTGGTCGCCGAGGCGGTCGCGAAGGCCCGGGTCGCGGAGTCGTACGAGCGTGCGGCGGCGGAAAAGGAACTGACGGTCGAGAGCCTCGAAGCGGCGATCGCGCAGGTCGAGTCGATCATCGAAGACCAGCGGGCGCTGCGGGCCATCCAGACGGCCGGTCTGGAGCGGATCTCCCGGCTGGACTCGCAGATCAAGGATCAGCGTTCCGAGCGAGACCGTGCGACCCAGGAGTCTCTCGAGACGTACCGGACGCGGATGAACGAGGTCATCGAGACCTACCGGTCGGAGTTCGTTGAGGCGGTCGAGGCGGCGAGTTCAGAATTGGGCAGCGCCGCTTCGATGGCCCGCCAGGCGCGCGGCATGGGTGACCTGGCGCGGTCTGCCGCGGGCGAGCACTACGCGGCTCAGGCCCGGGCGCTCGAGCTGCGTGCCCAGACGGCGGCGCGCATCGCCGCCAGCGCGGACTATCTCGTTCAGACCGATGCCGACGACACCGATCGTTTCGCCTCGATCGCCGAAGAGTTCCGCGCCGAGGCGGAACGGCTGTACGCAGAGGCGTCGAGTGCCTACAGCGAGGCGTCGAGCAGTTTCGCCGGGAGCGGCGATGTGGCGCAGCTCCTCAGCGAGCGCTACGAGGCCAGGGCCATGGAACTGCGTGGCGAAGACCCCACGCAGCCCGAGCCGACGCAGCCGGACATGCCGGCCGACGACGGCATGAACGGCTGAACACGATCACGGTTTCGTGGGGGCGTCGCCCTGGAGTTCGCGCAGACGCTCCGGCTCGATCGATTCCATGATCGTGCCGTCGGCCAGTTCGCGCCGGATGAGGTTGCCCTCGTTGTCCAGTGTGGCGTCGACTGCGGGGATGCGCGGTCCGGGTTCCGAGCGGTACTCCCAGCCGGTCACCAGGTCCAGGTTCGAGAATTTGTCTCGGCGGAGTTGGAGCCGCTGGTTCTCGACGTTGAAGTGGAAGTAGCCGAAGTCGAACTCGGTGGGCGAATTGTCCGGGTTTTTAAGGCCCACCAGGCGTGGGAGCAGCTCCAGTTCGACGCGCGAGATGTACTCGTCGGGCACGGACCAGTCGCGGGTCTCCGCAGGGCTTGCGGTCTGGACGCTGCTGAGCGTCATCATCCGGTCACGCCGGATCACGGTGATGACGCGCTCGGCTACGAGTTCCCCGTTGACCCGGTTGCGGGTCATTGTGGAGATGGCCTCGTTGGTGCGGTTGCGGTCCAGGAAGTAGGCGGCGTACATCTCCACCTCGTTGCGACCGAATCGGAACTGGCCGTCGATTTTCACGAGGAATCCGACCTCGCGGTCCGCGGAGGTCCAGCTGGATTTCGGCTTGCCCGGTTCGAGTTCGCCGCGCTGGCCGAGTCGCATCTGGACGCGCTGCCAGCCGATCTCGGTGGCGTCGGAGGGCAGGCCGGTCGGCGCGGGTTTATAGAACCTGTAGAAGACCGGTTCCTCGGAGAGGACGGCTTCGAGGTCCTCGGTGCTGATTGATTCGAGGAAGCTCTTGCCGGCGAGCAGTGCGGTGGCGCGTTCGGCGTTGGCCTGTTCCGCGTCCTCGAAGGTCACGCTGGCGACGATCGTCTCGTACACCCTTTGGGAAGCGGCGAAGGACTTGTCGAGGCAGTCGAGCTGGAAGATGATGAACGTCCCGGGCGATTTCCGGAACACGGTGTACCCGGTGACGATGTTCGGCTCGATGAGCGGCGTGTCGCAGTAGAACCGACCCGCGGGCTCGCCTCCGATGGTGAGGTTTTCAGGGTTGAGGCGCCCGGACACGACGAGCGGGCTCTTGCCACGCTCGTCCTCGGTGTAAAACTTCGGGTTCGCGCCGCGGAACATGCCCGGGTTGGCGTCCTGATACCCCTTCAGGCCCGCGCGTCGTTGATCTTCGAAATTGTCGAGGACCTCCGGGATCGTCAGGGTGGTGTCTGAGGACACCGCGTTGAAGATCTGGACGACCCACGTGTTGTCCGGGGACTTCAGGACGGCCTTGGTGCGTCCGCCGGGGACGAACTGGGTGTCCACGACGGTGTCGTCCGGGAGCAGGACGGTGACGCCGAGATCCTCGAGGGTGTAGGGCTCGCTGACGGCGGGCGCTTCGACCGGCTGGTTCTGCTCGGCGGGCGATGCCGGCTGGGCGGTGACGGACGACAGTCCGAGCAGGGCGGATGCGAGCGCGATCACGATTCGAGCACTAAAATCTATTTCTTTATGGGGCATAATGTCTTCTGTCAGGGCAAAGTGAGATTGCGTCGGGGTGATGACTTGGACGCCTCGTGTCTGTGGGGGTTCATCGGCATGATACCGTGGAACTTGGGCCGATAACCGCAATTGGACCCACTTGGCTCGGGTTCCGGTGTGGAGGAGGTGGGGGAGGTTGGTTGAGGGTG
>CAXAVQ010000136.1:0-7121 GCA_963971985.1 uncultured bacterium | reverse complement strand
GAGATCGGCTGACTGTCGGTGTGACCGACCACGCGGATCACGTAGCCGGAAGCCGACGAACCGGACAGCGTCTGAGCGAGCTGACGGAGGCCCTCTTGAGCTCCGTCACGCAGCGAGTCGGAGCCGGAGTTGAACGTCAGGTCACTGGCGACACGGACCATGCCGCGCTGCGCGTCGTACTGGAGCAGGTCCGGGTAGCGGGAGGCGAGTTGGCGCAGGGCCATGTCGGTCTGGGCATCGAGAGCCGGACCGAAACTCACATCGCCGAGCCGACTCTCGATGTCGCCGAGATTTTGCGTCAGGCTGTCAATACGGCTTCCGAGCTGACCGATCTGGCGATCCTTCGCCGCCACCGCCGCCTCCAGTTCGCCGATCCGCTCGGCGCGACGCGAAGCGATGCTCTCGGCGGTCTGCTTTTCCTGCAGGAGGCGAGCGTTCTGGGCTTCCAGAGAATCGACCATGGTGGTGGTCGTGTCGTACTGGTCCTGGCCGACGCAGCCGCCGAGTCCGAGGCCAGCGATGCTCACCAGCGCGAGGGTCGCGCTGGCTTTGGTAACAGAACGGAAGGTCCGAGGGTGACGCATGGGTTCGCCTCTGTGTGAATCTATCGAGTAATTCCCAGCGAAAGTCCGAGAATACGCTGGACGGTAGTGGAGAATACCATGTTACTGGCAGTTCCGACGCCGACAGCGAGCCGCGTCGTCGGACCCAGTCCTCATCGGCATCCGACACGCCTCACCGTGAAATCGGGGGGTTCGATCACACGCTAGGATCTGAACCAGCCGATGCGTGCCGCCCCCGAAATCCAGATCCTCCGCCTCGCCGGAGCCGCCGACGGCTTCGATACGCGCCTCGGCCAGTGCTGTGCCGTACTCGAAATCCCGCCGTCGGGGTTCCCGGCGGTCACACTGCTCGCGATCGGCTCTGAAGCGGAAGTCCGGAGCCATCCTGCCGCATCAAGCCCAGATGCTATCGAGGTAGACGCATCCCATGCCGTCGCCATCCCCGGGCTGGTCAACGCCCACACCCACCTCGATCTGACGCACATCGGTCCGCAGTCGTACCGCCCGGAGCACGGTTTCATCGACTGGGTCGACATGATCCGCTCGCGACGAGAGACCACCCCCGAGGCCGTCCGGGCTTCGGTGCAGGCCGGGATCGAAAAGTCCGTCCGAGGCGGCGTCGTGGCGGTGGGGGACATCGCCGGAGTGTTCGGTCTCGAACCGCTCCGCGTGCTGGTTGATAGCCCGCTGTCGGGAATGGTCGGCATCGAACTGTTCGGGATCGGCAGTCGCCAGCAGACGATCCTCGGCCGGATGGGCGAAATCGCCTCGGCCGCGTCCGAATTGGCAGGCGACTCCCCACGGGTGAACTGGACCTGGCAACCCCACGCGCCCTACTCGGTCGGACCGTCGATCTACCAGCGCTGCGCGCGCGAGTGCGGCGATCGGGGCGTCCCGATGATGACCCACCTCGCCGAGACGGAGCAGGAAGCGGAGTTCGTCGCGCACGGCACGGGCCCGCAGGCTGGGCGCGTGGGATGACTCGTGCGCCGATCCCGTCGGACTCCGACAATCGCCCGTCGAGTACCTGTCGCCGATTCTCGCGGAATCCCGCTCGATCGTTGCTCACGTGAACCAGGCCAGCGATGCGGACATCGAGGCTCTGGCTCGTGCCGGGAGCACGGTCGCCTACTGCCCGCGCGCCAGCGCGTACTTTCGGCAGACGGAGGCCTTCGGTGCTCACCGGTACCGGGACATGCTAGATGCCGGGGTGAACGTCGCGCTGGGCACCGATTCCATCGTGAATCTGCCGGATACAGAGTCGGAGCGGCTCTCCACGCTCGATGATGCCCGCCTGCTCGTGCGCCGGGACGGACTTTCGCCCAGGGCGGCGCTCGCCATGGCGACCTGGCGCGGTGCCGAAGCGCTCGGCATGGCCCCGGAAGCGTTCTCGCTCGCCCCGGTTGAGTTGCCGCGCCTGCTCGCTGGTTTCGGACTCGTGCCGGTTTCGGAGCGTGATTCTGACCGATCGCCGGCATCGCGGGTGATGGCGAGTGAACGCCCCCCTGCGCTCGTGCGTCCAACCCGCGTGCGACCTCAGGACGCAACATCATGAACACCCCGGACGCTCGAGTTCGGCCTGCCAGCGTCCCGCGCAACCCGGTCCTGCGATGGTGCAGCAGCGTTCGCGTCGGCCTCGTTGTAATCCTGACGATCGGGGTGTACGCGGCGTTCGGGACCGTGCCGCTTGGGCCGCTGTTCGAGGTTTTGGGGGGAAACGACTGGGCACCCGGCCGGACCCTGCGCCACCTTCCCGCTATCGATCTCCGCGAGTCGGAGTATTACTCCACATCGCTCTTCGGGGGACTGCTGGTGGCGCTGATCGTCAACATGTCCCTCGCGACCGCTTTGCGGATTCCGTGGCGTCCGGACCGGGCCGGCGTGATCCTGACCCACGCCGGGGTGGTCGTGCTGGCGGTCGGTGCATTCATCGCGACCCGAAGCCCGGTGAACGCGACGATCGCACTCTTCGCGGACGAGCAGACGAACCAAGTGATCGATCGCACGAGATCCGTGCTGTCCGTGAGCGGCCCCGACTCCGGAACGTGGCGCCTCGACGATCGTCTTCCCCGCTACGCCGACTTCGGGGTTCCCTGGTCGAGCCGTCAGCGGGCGATCGAACTCGGCGAAGGTGTGCGCATCACCGGCTTCGCGCACTCCGCCAGAGTCGTGCAGCGCCTCAAGGAAGGGGGCGAGAGTGATCCTCCCGGCTGGGAGCTCGAGGAGCGTCCGGTCACCGGTGAGCAGCGCGTGTTCGCGATGCTCGTATCCGAAGGCACGCTCTCGAGACAGACGCTTTCCGACGGCACCGTGGTTCTGGCGTTCAGCGAAAGTTGGCCTGTTGCCGATCTGAACACATCGTTGTCCGAGGCGCTGCGCGATCACGGTGCCGGTTGCCTCTGGATCGAGCCCGAGCCTGGTGTAACGCTTGCGCTCCCAGCCCAACGCGACGCCGTGGTGACCGGGCGGTCGGAGCAGGGGCTCTGGCGTGCCGAGTTCCTCGAGCACGCAGAGTTCGCTTCGGGCGTGGTGCTGGGCAGCTACCGGCTTGAAGGGCCGGGGTTCCCGGAGCGCCTGCTCTATGCCGGTTCGTGGGATCCAAGGGTGCAAGGCGCATTCGGCGAAAGCCCGGATGGCCGTGGATCTCAGGGCGGGGGGTTGCCGGAGGGATTCCGCAGCCTCTTCATGGACGACCGGCAGCCCGCGATAGCGGTTGCCCCGGCCGGCTGGTTGTCATATCGAGCGGGCAAGGTCCGCGCAGGAGATCGCTTCGAGGTGGGGCTGACCATCCCGACCGGGCCTGGATCAACGCTGCGCGTCGAGCGATTTGAACGGCACGGGCACATTGTGGCTGGCGTCGAGCGCCTGCCGCTCGTGGAAGATGCGCAACTGCTCGCCGACCCGCGACTCGGCTCGGTGATACGCATCGAACGAACGGGTAACGAAGGCGCTGAGTCGATTTGGCTGGCGTTCGACGACACCGAAACTCGCCCATCCAGTGAAACAATCGCACGTTTCGGGCCCGAGCGATTCGCGATCGAGGGGACGTCCTTGACGCTCGGGTCCTTCGAGGCGGAACTTTTCCGTCGCGGCAGCCTGCCGAAGGATTTCCGGGTCGGCATAGAACTCGGTTCCGACGACAGGACGGAGCGGCGCACACTGAGCCTGAACGACCCGGTGCGCACAACACTACGGATACGCCGGCATGATCGACGCGTGCAGCTCTCGCTCATCGGCTGGGATGCAGAAGGGTGGGAGGTGTCGCGGGGAGGCGAGCAAGAGCCCTTCGAGGGCGTTCGTTACGTCATCCTTTCGATGAACCAGCGCGAGGGCGTGGGCATCGCACTCGTCGGTGGGGGCTTCGTCCTGCTCGGTGCCGGGTACTCCCTCGCTCGGCGTCTTGCGTTGGCTCATGACCGAACGCGTCGCTCGAAGCGGGGGGTCACGTCATGAGACCGATGATCGCCCTGATCCTGATGGCGCTCATCGGGCAGTCGGCCGGAGCAGCCGTCCCAGCATTCGTCCGCGACGTCGATGTCTCGACCCTGAACGGCCTCGGCGCGAAACAGGCCGGAAGGGTCGTCCCGCTCCGGTCGTTCGCTGAGGCGTTCGTGACCGACGTGCACGGGGACACGCCGATGGTGGCGGTCGACGGGACGGCCGTCGACCCTCTTGTCACATTGCTCGAAAGCGTGTTCCATCCCGAACGCGCCATGGAGTGGTGCACGGTGGCCAGCCCGGGGCGCGCCGAGCCACGCCGCGCCGGCGAGGCGCTGGAACAACTCGCGTTCGACTTGCCCGCCGGCGACTTCGATGCGACACAGACCAGCGACCTCGCGCTGCTCGAAGCACGTCTCGCCCTGATCGTCTTCGCGAGCGAGGAACTGCTCATCGCCCCCGGCGAAGCCGGTGCGCCCTGGTTGAGCATCGATGATGCGCGACACGCCGGACACGGAGCGCTCATCGATCGCCTCGCGACCGCGTGGCGTCTCGGCGATGCGCCCACGGTGAACAATGCGCTCTCCGACCTCGGCGCCGCGCTGCAACGCGATCAGCGGGTCGCAGGCGTACGCCCCTGGATTCTGAACGCCGAACGGTTGCTCGATCGCGTCCCGCTGCTTTCGATCAGCGTGTTGCTGTACATCCTCAGCGCGGTGCTCACCTCGCTGAAGGGTTTCCGGATCGCGTGTCTGCTCGCAGGAATGGGTTTGCTGGTCCACATCGCCACGCTCGCCTGTCGCGCGATCGTGCTCGATCGCATCCCGGTCCAGAACCACTACGAGTCCATGGCGACCGTCGCGTCGATCGTCGCGGGTGGGGGGGTGCTCGTGGCATGGCGTTCGAAGCAGCCCACGATACTCGCGATCGGAACGGCGCTCGCCGGCGTCCTGCTGGCCGTCGCCGAGTGGCTGGACGTGCCCGGGCGCCTGCTCGAACTCGAGGCGGGCATCCTTTCGTCCACCGCGATCCTCAAATACCACGTCCTGACGATCCTCGCGGGCTACGCGCTCATCCTGTTCGGCGCGGGGATCGGGTCGGTCCTGCTGGTCCAGCGCGCCACGGGGAACTCGGCCGATCGGATCGCGGATCTGCACCGCATGCAGACCCGCCTCGGCTACTGGGCGTTCTGGGTGCTCGGGCTCGGCATCTTCCTCGGCGCCGTCTGGGCGGATCGCGCGTGGGGGCGATGGTGGGCGTTCGACCCGAAGGAAACCTGGGCGCTGATCACCTGGCTTGTCTACCTCGCCATGGTCCACATCCCCGCCTCGCGTCTTGCCCCCAGTCGCCAGCCTGTCATCGTGGCGATCCTGCACCTGCTGGGCCTGCTCGCGATGCTCTGGACATACTTCGGGGTAAACCTGCTGCTGCCCTCTCTGCATTCCTATGCCTGATTGGCAGTCAGGCCGACTTTCACGGGCCTCCGGGGCCCACATTTTGATTTGCAGTGGTCCGACGCCGTTCAGCCGATATGATCTTGTGGCCGATGGTGGCCGATTCTGCGGTACACAAGCATGAGCAGCGAAATCGACATCCTCTGGAGCAGATTGCGGGAGCACGCGGGTCCCTACCCGCCTCAGGCGTTCATCTTCGTTCAGGAAGGCCTGCGCCACACCTGCGATCGCCTGTACACGATCGATGAAGACGGCCCGACCGATGGCTCGCGTCACGTCACCGGCCAGGAACTCTGCCTCGGCTTGCGTGACTACGCTCAACAACAGTTCGGCCTGCTCGCGATGACCGTCCTTAACTCGTGGAACATCCGGCGGACCGAGGACTTCGGCAAGATCGTCTTCGCCATGATCGAGGCGGGCCTGCTCCGCAAGACCGACCAGGATTCGATCGCCGATTTCCAGAACGTCTACGACTTCCCCGAAGTCTTCGGCTCAACGCACGAACTCTGCTGATATCCGCTCGCGTGTCCCCGTGAGCCCGGATCCGGACACCCGCTTTCGGCGTCCCGTGCTATTCTCTGGCCCATGAGTGAACCCGACCACGGCTCGGAATCCCGCCAGGACACGCTCCGCGATCTGGCGAACCGTCACATCTGGCAGATCCAACCGATCCGCGACCTGCTCGTCATCGTCGCGGTCCTGCTGCTGTTGTGGCTCGGGGCCAAGCTTTCCGTGGTCACCGTGCCGCTGCTCCTGGCGATGCTGATCGCCTACCTCGTCGAACCGCTCGTCCAGCGGGCCACGAAACTCTCGTGGGTCAGCCGGCAGGGGGCCGCCGCCGGGATCATCATCATCGTGGCTCTCGTCGTCGTGCTCCCGGCCACCATCGGGGGGGCATTCGCAGCCCGTCAGGGCATCACCGCCGTCTCGCGCCTCACCGAGAACATCATCGTCCTCGACGACGTCGTCTCGAACGACGCCACCGAGGAAGAACTCGAGCGCCTTCCAGACGGCTTCTGGCAGGGCCTCGCGGTCCAACTCGTCGAGATCCGCGAGGCCGCCGGGCGGGCCAAGGCCCGGCGCGAGCAGGGCAACTCCGCCGGCGAAATCCCGCCGCCGGCCGCGCCACCTTCGGAACTCGAAGCGGAACCAGACCCCGACGCCACCGACTCCGACGAAGCCCTCCCCGAACCGGTCATCCCCGCCGCCGAAGCCACGCTCATCTACGGCGTGTTCGAGCAGGTCAGCGACTGGGTCCAGAGCAACCGGGGCCTCATCGCCCAGCGGATCTCCAGCAGCGGGTTCGACATCCTCCGCTGGCTCGCCGGCGCGCTCATCTCGCTGTTCAGCCTCGGCTTCATGGCCTTCCTCACCGCGTTCTTCTTCTTCTTCATCTGCACCGGCTGGGGCGCCGTCCGGCGCTTCTGGTTCAACCTGATCCCCGAGCGCCGGCAGGGGCGCAGCGTCGAGCTCTTCAAGCAGATGGACGCGGTCATCGCCGGCTTCGTGCGTGGGCGCCTGACCATCATGCTCATCCAGTGCGTGATCTTCTCGGTCGGCTACCTCATCATCGGCACGCCCGCCGCCATCATCCTTGGCGTCGCCGTCGGCGTGCTCTCTATCGTGCCGTACCTCGCGCTCGTCGGCATCCCGATCTCGATCCTGC
>CAXAVQ010000135.1:0-7125 GCA_963971985.1 uncultured bacterium | reverse complement strand
GTGGACCGCCCGCACCTCGGCGCCAACATGCTCGAAATAGTTGGAGCGGCGGAACGACCACAGCTCCTCGTCGGGGATGTCGTTCACGGCGCTGTAGAGCTTGTGGTCCATCGCGTCGAGCTGCCACTCGGGACCGAGGTAGCGGTCGTAGATCTGCGAGAGGTCGCGGCTGATCCACGAGCGGGCGTGCACGCCGTTGGTGACGTGCCCGATCGGGACTTCCTGCTCGGGGACTTCCGGCCAGATGTGGCGCCACATGTCGCGCGAGACGTGCCCGTGCAGTTTGGAAACGCCGTTGCAGAACTGGCTGCAGCGCAGCGCGAGGATCGCCATGGAGAAGAACTCGTCGCGATCGAACGGGTTGGCCCGACCGAGCGAGAGCAGGTGGTCCATGTTCGTGCCGAGCCCGGCGAGCGTGTGCCCGAGGTACCGCTCGACGAGATCCGGGCTGAAGCGATCGATGCCGGCGGGGACGGGTGTGTGCGTCGTGAATACGTTGCTGGCGGCGGCCGCCTCGCGGGCCGCTTCGAAGCTCACACCGTGCTGCTCGCGAAGGGTGCGGATGCGTTCGAGACTCAGGAACGCGGCGTGCCCTTCGTTGATGTGGAACACGGTGGGGCGCTCCCCGATCTTGGCGAGGGCGCGTGTGCCGCCGATGCCGAGGATGATCTCCTGCTGGATGCGCATCTCGACGTCGCCGCCGTAGAGGTTCTTGGTGATGTCCCGGTCGGCGCGATTGTTCTCTGGGAAGTTCGTGTCGAGCAGGTACAGCGGGACGCGACCGACATCGCACTGCCAGATGCCGACGGTGACCTCGCGTCCGGGCAGTTCGACCTTCACGCGATACTGCTCGCCTGTTTCGGGATCGATCAAGCGACGGATCGGCTGGTTGGGGAAGTCGAGGTCGGGGTAGGTTTCCTGCTGGTAGCCGTCGGCGTTGAGGTACTGGTGGAAGTAGCCGCAGCGATAGAGCAGGCCGACGCCGCAGAGCGGGATGCCGAGTTCTGCCGACGACTTGAGGTGATCACCGGCGAGGACGCCGAGTCCACCGGAGTAGATCTGAAAGCACTCGGTGAGCCCGAACTCCGCCGAGAAGTAGGCGATGCGGACCGCTTCGTCGGAGCCGGCGCGATCCTTGAGCAGGTCGGCGTGCTGACGGTCGAACCAGGTCGCACGCTCCTTGTGCTCGACGAAGCGCGAGTGCACGAGGCTCAGCGCGTGCAGGAACGAGCGGTCCTGGGCGATCCGCTCGAGGCGCTGCTGGTCGAGGCTGCCGAGGAGTTTGACGGGGTTGTGCCCGGTGCTCTCCCAGAGTTCGCGATCCAGACGGACGAACAGCTCCACCGCTTCCGGGTGCCAGGTCCACCAGAGGTTGTGGGCGATCTCGCGAAGCGGCTCGAGCTGCTTGGGCAGGTTCGGGACGACGCGGAAACTGCGGATATTGGCTTGTCCGGCGTGAAGCATGGTGGCTCGGTCCAGAATCAGGGGGTAGGTTCGGGAAACAACCGGAATTATCGGCGATGGGAGTGGGCGAGGGGAGGCTAATCGGAGGATGCGCACGAAAAAGCCCCGGATCGCCGGGGCCTTTCTGCTGCGTCGGTTCTCGATGGGCTCAGTCGTCGCCGTTGATGGCGTCGGCGGTTGCCTCCGAAGCGTGCTGGATGTCCTTGCCGACACCCTCGACGGTGCTGCAGCCGGGCAGGCTGAACGAGGCCAGCGTGAAACACGCGACACCGAGCACGCTGAGCGCGAAACTGGTGATCGAACGACGATTGATCCCGCGGATTGTCATCTGAAGTCTCCTTGTGTTGTGGCCACCTCGATGGTGGCTTAAGGAAACTCTATGCCAGAGATTCGAATCTCGCCCGGAAACGCGGATGACCCGGCTTCGGGTCACCCGCGATCACCCTGGGAACGGGGTGTAGGCGTGCGGTTTCGTACGGCCAGCCGCCCCGTTCGCTGGATTGTTTGACTCGGGGCGATCGTGGCACCGGGCCTCCGGAGTGGTTTGTCGGCATTCGAGCGCCGACGCTTCAGGCGGGTGGCGCAATTCCTTGTGATCCGAGGAGCTACGCGCCGGGGCGGGCGAGCACGGCGCGGAGTTCCGTTCGTTTCAGAGCGATCGCCAGACCCGCGTAGACCGTGGCTCCTACCGCTGTCTGGGATAAGACAAGCGATGTCGCTTCGAGCCGTCCGGTCGTTCCAAAGGGCCACAGCAACCCGACGCCGAGCACGCACACCGCCATCGTGATGGCGGTGGCAAGGGTGAGCGACACGGAGACCAGCGTTTCGCGGGTGACGAGCGGCGCCTCGGAAAGCATGCGGATGCGTCGTCTGGAGAGCACCGCCAGCGCGATCACCTGGACCCAGGCCGTGATGCTCGTCGCGATCGCCAGCCCGGCCTCGGCGAACGGCCAGATGAGCGCGATGTTGAGGGCGATGTTGCAGAGCACGATCACAATGCCGATCCGCATCGGGGTGCGCATGTCGTCGCAGGCGTAGTACGCGCGGGTCAGCACCTGCGAGATGCTCGCCGCGATGATCGCGGGCGTGTACGCCAGCAGGATCCAGCGCACACGGTCTGCGCTGGCGGCCTCCAGCCCTCCCTCGCCGGTCGCCCCGTAGACCGCGCCGACCAGCGGCTCGGCCACGATCGCCAGCCCGACCGATGCCGGGATCGCGATGAACAGCGAGGTCCGAAGCCCGAGGCGGAGCGTCTGGGCGAACTTCTCCGAGTCGTCCGAAGCGCGAGCGAGCGCCGGGAACACCGCCGTGGCGATGGCGACCGCGAAGACGCCGAGCGGCAGTTGATACAGGCGCTGGCCGAAGTACAGCACCGCTGCGGAGGCGGTATCGAGCGGGTAGACCAGGCCGTCGGCGCCGCCGAGGATCAGGCGCTGGCCCTCCGGTGTCCCCATGATGACCGGCAGGCCGGCGATGAGGGCGTCGATCAGCACCCCGATCTGCACGGTCCCGAGGCCGATGAACACCGGCACCATGCGCTTGAGCATGATCTTCAGCCGAGGGCGGGCGTCGTGCGTGCTGCGCGTCCAGCCCGCGAGCCCGCGCAGGTCGAGCAGGCACCAGAAGAGCTGCAGCACACCGGCGACCGTCACCGCGACGCCGAGCGCGATCGCGATGTCCGGAAGAGACCAGTCGAGAATGATGCCGGTCGCGCACGCCGCGGTGATCAGGCAGACGTTGAGCAGGATCGGTGCTCCGGCCTGCGCGCTGAAGCGCCCCCGGACCTGAAGCATCGCCCCGAGCAGCGCGGTCACGCAGACCAGCGGCATGAACGGGAGCATGATCATCGTCAGCACGACGACGTCCCGGCTCGTCGAGCCGGTCTCCAGCGACCCGAGCACGATCAGCAGCACGAGTTCCGCGAGGATGACGAACCCCCCGAGCCCCGCGGCGAGCGCACCGCTCGTCAGCGAGGCGAACCGGGCGGCGGCGGGCGGATCGTCGCGACAGAGGCGTGTGTACTCGGGGATGAACGCCGCGGTCAGCGCGCCCTCGCCGAACAGGCGCCGGAACACGTTGGGGATCACGAAGGCGGTGAAGAACGACGACGCGATCGCGCTCGCCCCGAGCACCAGCGCGATGATGGCGTCGCGGGTCAGCCCGAGCACGCGGCTGGCGAGCGTGAACGAGGCGAACGTCCGGGCGTGGCTCAGGAAATCGTCATCCTGCTCAAATTCTGTTGCGTGCGCAGCGGTTCCAGAGGCCGAGGTTCGCCCCCGTACCCATCGGACCAGCGACCACACCCCGGCGCACAGCCCGACCGCCCCCACGCCGATCAGGTTGGCCCATAGGTCTGATCGATCGACCGTTCGCCCAAGCCCCGGCAGCGCCTGCGACGCCTCGTCGACCGTGGCGACGCACGCGCCGGCGACCGTCGCCAGGAACACGCTCTTGGCACCCAGCGGTCGACCGAGCCAGCCGGTCGCCATGAGCAGGGCGGTCCAGAGGCCGAAGGCGATCGCGTGCACAAAGATGTCGGGTCGCTCGATCGGCGCCTCGATCCGCAGCCTGGGCCAGTGCGTGAGCGTTGCGAGTGTGAGGGCATAGACCGGGAACCCGAGCGCCGCCAGTCGCCTGCGACGATCCCGACGCGATGGACCGGTCACGCCCCGCGCTCACCGGCGGTCGCCGGCGACGGCTCGCCCGGCTTGGGTTCGACCGACTGAGCGGACCCGCTGTGCAGGCCCCGGCGTTCCACGAAGCGGTCCCACTCGGTCGCGATGTTCGACGCGAGTTTCGCGTAGTCCATCGCGCCGGGGCACCACCTCGCGTACTCGAAGATCGTCTGCCCGAAACTCGGGCACTCGGCGAGTTTGATGTTGCGACGGATCGCCGGACGGAGCACGCGTGCGCCCTTCCACGGTACGTCCTGCTGGAGCGAGTCTTTGAAGAACTGCTCGAGGTCCGCCACGATCTCTTTCGACAGCCGGGTGTTCTCTTCGTGCATCGAGAGCACCACACCGCTGACGCGCAGCTTCGGGTTGATCTCGCGTGCGACCAGCGAGACGGTCTCGAGCAGTTTGCCCACCCCTTGCAGCGCCAGGAAGTGCGCCTGCATCGGCACGACGACCTCTCGAGCCGCCGCGAGCCCGTTCAGGGTCAACAGCCCCAGCGACGGCGGGCAATCGATCAGAACGTACTCGTACTCGCTGAGCAGGGGCTGGATGGCGTTGCGCAGGCGCAGGTGGCGCTGCGGCGCCGACGCGAGCTCCGTTTCGACCGCCGCCTGATCCGTGACCGCGGGGATGACGCCGAGGTTCTCGCGGCTCCGGATCACCGCTCGACGGGCGTCGACCGGTTCGGATTCGTCGCTGAGCAGCAGGTCATAGACCGAGAGATGGTCCTCGTCGATATCGACCCCCAGATGCAGGGTGGCGTGGGCCTGCGGGTCCATATCGATGATCAGGGTGGACTTGCCGAGTTCGGCCAGCGCCGCCGCGAGGTTCACGACCGTCGTGGTTTTCCCAACGCCGCCCTTCTGGTTCATGAACGCCATGACGCGGGAGATCGCGTGGGAGCGCGGAGCGGTTGTCCGCTCGCTCGAATCCGACGTGGTTGTCGCAGGTCCGTCTGCTGGCTCCATGCGGGCGAGTGTATCACGCGGTGCGACGGGGTCGCGAGCCGAGATCCTGTGAGTCCGTTGGCCACTCTGCCGAGTTATCGGGCGTCAGCCGCCTTCCGAACGGATGACGCCTGTGCCGGATCGGCAACCCCGGAAATGCTGGCTAATCCGGATGTGTGACTCCAACGAGACGCGCAGAGTGCCGATTCAGGGCTATGGCACGGTTTCGGGCTCGCCGTTGGAGAGTCCGGGGCACTGTGGTGAAACGGGGTTGAGCGCGTGAAACGACGACAGGACATGTCAGCCAGGGACGTCGCTGACCTCCACGAGCGGCTCAGTCGCAAACTCGGCGACTCGAGCCTGCCGACCCTGCCGGAGGTCGCGCTGCGGATCATGGATCTCGTCAGCAACGAGCGGTCCACGATCGACCAGTTCGCCGAGGTCATCCAGTCCGATCAGGCGTTGACCGGTCGCCTGCTTCGTCTGGCCAACTCCGCCCATTACGCCCAGCGCAAGCCCGTTACCACCTTGAACCGGACGATGGTGCTCATCGGTATGGACCGCCTGAAGGCCATGGCGCTCGGCTTCCACCTCTCGAAGGCCGCCGCCGCCGACGACAGCGCGTTCGGCTTCAAGCGCCAGTGGACCATCTCGCTGTTCCGCGCGTGGTTCGCGCTGCGACTCGCCGAGCGGTTCGACAAGTCGGTCTCGGGCGAGGCGTTCATCGTCGGGCTCATGAGCGATGCCGGTGTGCCGATGATGCCCCGCCTCGCCGGTGACGAGTACACCGACATCGTCACGCCGGAAATGCCCCCCGCGCTCCGCCTGAAGAACGAGTTCGAGCACTTCGAGTTCACCCACGTGGACGTCGCCGCGGTGCTCTGCCGGCTCTGGCGTTTCCCCAGCGTGCTCGCAAAGCCGATCTGCCTGCACCACAGCCCCGCCCGACCGGTCGAGGAACTCGAGGGTCAGTACGACGGCCCCAGCCTGATTCACGCGATCGCCTACTTCGCCGGTTCCCTCCCGCTCGCGCCCGAAAACAGCGATCACCCCGCGGGCATCGCGGAATCCGGCTTCGCCAAACTGGCGGAACACCTGTTCGGGATGAACGCCGCCGACATGGAGCAGACGCTCTTCGAGAGCGCGCAGGACTTCACCGCCACGCGCGACATGTTCTCGCACATCGTCGACCGGACGATGACCGTCGAGGCGATCCTGCAGAAAGCCAACCACTACCTCGGCGACGCGGTCGAAGACCTGTGCGAGGAGTCGATGGAGAACGAGCGCCTGCTCGGGCGCGTTCTCCGGTTCGAGGCGGGCGGGCTGCAACTCGAGATGGAGCGCGCCGTCGACCACCTCGTGACCGTCTACATCAACGACGCCGCCGGCAAACGCCTGCTGTCCGAGGAGATCAACCCGGCGCTCCAGGACGAGGGCGAGATCAGGCAGTTGCTCCTGCTCGATGAAGCAAGCGACGAGGAATTGCACGAGGTCTTCGAGGGCCTCCGCCGACTGGCCGCCTGACACAATTGCGGACCGCCCGACTACAGTGGGGCGGTGTCGAAGCGGATCACCGAACAGGCCATCGTCCTGCGCCACTGGGAGTTCTCCGAGACCTCTCAGACGGTGTCGCTGTTCACGCGCGGCTTCGGCATGCTCAGGGGGCTCGCGAAGGGCGCCCGACGCGAGCGAGCGCCGTTCAGCGGCGGTTTCGAAGTGCTCACGCGAGGCGAGATCAGCGCCATCGTCAAGGCCGGCACCGATCTCGCGACGCTGACCGAGTGGGACCTCCAGGAGGTGTACTGGGGACCCCGGCGCAGCCTCTTCGCCCATCGTGCGGGCATGTACCTCATCGATCTGGTGCGCCACGCCGTCACCGACGAAGACCCACACACCGGCCTGTGGGACGCCCTGGACACCGCCCTTCGTGACCTGCCGGATCGGGCGAATTTCGACGCGATCCTGCGCCTCCAGTGGGCGCTGCTCGTGGAGACCGGCTATCGCCCGAGGCTCGATGCCGACGTCATCACCGGCGACCC
>CAXAVQ010000134.1:0-7160 GCA_963971985.1 uncultured bacterium | reverse complement strand
ACATCAGTTTCGGGCTGCCCTGGGTCGCCGAGCAGTTCGGCGTGCCGTGGGTCATGTGCGCGGTCGCGCCGTCGTCCTGGCCGAGCATCGACGATCCGAACCTGTACCCCGGCATGCCGGACCGCGAGACCTATCCGCGCTGGACGATCCGACTTGGGTCGATGGTGGCCGGCAGGATGATCGACCGAGCCGTTGACCCGGCGATCAACCGTGTGCGCCGGGATCTCGGTCTGTCGCTTCAGAAGCGGACCATGCTGGGCGACCAGTTCAGCGATGTGCGGAACCTCGGGCTGTGGTCGGAGCACTTTCGCGCCCCAGCAGCGGACGATCCGCCGGGTGCAGCCATCACGGGTTTCCCGCGACTGCCGGACGACCTGTCGCTGCCCGAGGACATGCTGGCATCGATCGAAGCGGCCCGGTCCGGCGGACAGCCGGTCGGCGTCTGGACGCTCGGGACGACGGCGGTGCACAGCGGTCCAGCGCTGCGCGACGGTTTCATCGAGGCCTGCCGGGAGCGGAGCGTCTGCCCGGTTGTACTCACAGGCGACGAGAAAGCATCAGAGTTCCTTCGATCCCAAGGGCTCGTGAGCCGGTCGTACCTTCCCCACGACGCGATCTTGACGCACGCGGATTTTGCGGTGCATCACGCTGGCATCGGGTCGAGCGCCGCCGCGATTCGGGCGGGGATTCCGTCGATCGCGATCCCGTTCACGCACGACCAGCCGGACAACGCACGACGGCTGCGGCGCCTCGGGGTGGCGAGTGTGCTGAAGCCCAAGGATCGCGTCAAAGGTGATCCGAAGGCGATCTTCTGTGGTCGGTTCGATGAAGTTCTCGACCGGTCAGCGGTCCAGCGTGCGAAAGAACTCGGCCAGCACGTGGATCGGGAGGACTGGGAACGCAACGTCGTTCGGGCGATCGAATCGGTCGCTTGACGGCTACTGCGGGCTGACCTGCTGCAGCGTTCGTCCACGCCAACTGCGCCGCCCGGTCAGGTGCAGGTACAGGCTCCACCATTGCACAGCGGTCATCAGCAGGACGCCGACGGCGTGCAGCGGCGACGCCGCGATGGTGTGCTGCTCGCGGGCCGCAATCACCAGGCGCTGGGCAATGCCCAACAGCGTCGCACCGCCCGAAGCGGCGATGGCGAGCCACGGCACGCTCGGGCCGGTGATGCCCACGACGACCGATGTCGCGAAAACCAGCGGCGGCAGGATGTGCCCGAGCAGGTGGAGCACGGTGAGAATCAGCAGGAGCACGGTCGAACCGAGGCCCTCGAATGCGTTCTTGGCGAAGCCCGCCCACGCCGCACGAAAGCTGTCGTACATCCGGCAACTCGCGATGTCGGGGCCGTCGAACAGGTCGGTCCGGTACCCGTGCTGACGGGCGAGCCGGGGCATCTTCACGCCGTCGTGCATCGAGTCCTTGAGTGACTCGTGGCCGCCGAAGGCGGTGTAGCAGGACTGCTTGACGAGCATGAACTGTCCGCACGCGGCGGACGCGGCGGGATCGAGCGTGCGCCGCATCCGGCCGAAGGGGAGGTAACTGAGCAGGATGAAGAAGATCGAAGTGACCAGCAGCGCCTCGCCGAGGGACCTCGTCACCTGTCTGGGGAACGTTGAGAGCAAGCCGAGACGATTGTCGGCGTCCAACTCCCGAGCGTGCGCGAGCGTCCGTCGCAGCCCGTCGGGTTCGATGCGTACGTCCGCATCGATGAACAGCATCCAGCCGTCGGTCGCGTCGTCGGTCATCGCGGCCTGCGCGAGGCGCCAGCAGGCGTGCTGCTTGCCGCACCAGCCGGCGGGCATGGGTTGGGTTGGCACGAGGCGGACCCGTGCATCTCCGGCGCAGAGGCGCTCGACGATGGAGGGCGTTGCATCGTCCGACTGATCGTCGTAGACATAGACCCGGACGCTGTCGACGCCACCCGCCAGCACGGAGCGAATACAGGCCTCGATGTTCACGGCCTCGTTGCGGGCCGGAATCGCCACGCTGAGCTGCTCGTCATCCACGACCGCCGACGCGTCTACGCTCGGGGTGCGAGGCAACCGGCGCAGGTTCAGCGCGGTCATCGCGCTGGCGAGCGACGCGATCAGGAAGCCGACGATTGCCAGACCATCCAGGAAGGACACAAAGAAACTCCGAACAGGAGGGAGGAGCGTCAGCGGGGAGACCGGTTTCGCGTGCTTCCGAGTTCGCCCGAACGTCCCCGGAGTCGCAACCACAGATCGTAGACCGGATTCGTGCGCTGGTGCCCACGCGATTCGAGCACCAGCGCCCAGTCATCAGGGTTTCTCTGTAGGACGCGCTCGGTCAACGCGTCCTGGTTCACCTGCATGGTCGCGGTCATCGCGCGGTGCCAGTCGGTGGTCGTCAATCGCTCTCCGGATCGCGGCTCCGCCTTGACGGGCATCAGGCGCGTGAAGAGTTCCGGCTGGCGATCGTTCCAGAAGCAGTAGTCCATGGCCAGCGCGAGGACTCGTGGCGAGGGCTCCAGGCGTGAAGCGACCGACGCCGCTCCGGGGCGGAGTCTCAGGCGCTGGCGTACATCCGTGAAGTCGCCCTGAGGCGTGATCCAGAATGTTGCTTTCGGGCGTTCGACGAACCGATTTCGCAGGAATTCGACCTGAGCCGGGAGCGTAGCGGGGTTGTCGGGTTCGATGCCGAAGACGCCGACACGACGGAGGATGCCGAACCGTTCGAGCTCCGCCCGGTCCATCGCCGCGAGCATCGGGCGGCTCGGCAAGTACACGCGGCTGAGCAGCACCGCGACGAGCGGGTCCCACCACCCGGGGTGGTTCCCGAGGATGATGACGGGGCCGTCGTGCGAATTCGTGCGCTCGAGAAGTTGTATCGATTCGGGTTCGATGCGAACGGCGTGAAACGACTTGCGGAACATCCGCGCGACGTACCACGAGAAAACCGAGAAGAACCGGTCGGAGTACCGGTCCTCCAGCAGGCGGATCTCTTCGTGAGACGAGCGCTCGCTCATCCCTCCCAATCGGCCCGGGTGATTTCGTACCGAACCGTTCCCGGCTCTACGCCTTCGCCGACGTGCTGCATGCCGTTGCGCGTCATCACCGAGACCGACACCGGCATATCGGCGAACGTCTCGCCGCTGATCCGCTGCACGTCGGTGTTCTCGAATGCCCAGTCGATCAGCCCGCCGAGCGACTCGGTCGCGAAGCCCTGCCCCCGGTAGTCCTTCAGGATCGCGTAGCCGATCTGCACATGCCCGTCCGCGTCCGGCGGCCCGGCAAAGCCGACGCTCCCGACGAGCGTTCCCGCCGGGAGACCTTCGATGGAATAGGTGATGTACCAGCTCCACCAGCCGCACTCGTTGGGTCGCTGCTCCAGGATCTCCGCGAGGCGGTCTCGGTGCTCCCCGAACAGTTCCGGCGGCCAGGAACGGGGCACGACCACACCGAGCATCGGACCAAGATCGTCGGAATCCTCGGCATCGGCCCGTGCGATCTTGGCGGTCGCGGGAACGAGGACGAGCCGATCGGTCGCAACACGAGTGTCCGGGCCGACGACGGGCGGGGTGTTGTCGGCTGTATGCGTCATTGGGAGGCTCCGGCGAGAGGTGAGGAAGAGCGAACGGGCGGAGCGCCGAAGACTCGTGGCTCGACGTCCCACTGCTGTTTGGCGTTGTCGGCGGTGAACTCCTCGTCGCCGGTCTCGATGCCGAAATCGCGACACACGGCCCGGGCTGTGGTCACGCCGCTCATCAGGACCATCGGCACGCCCGGTCCGGGGTTGGCCGAGCCGCCGGCGAGGTAGAGATTGTCGTAGACACGCGAGGTGTTTCTGGGTTTGAACCCGCCCTTGAGTTTGCCGTGCGAGGCGAGGCCGTAGATCGCGCCGCCTTCGGCGTTGTACATTCGATCGATCATGTTGGGCGTGAGGTGGCGCTCGACGACGATGTGGTCTTCGATGTCGGGCATGCCGCCGCAGGTCTTGAGCTTCTCCATCACGATGGGACGGTACTCGTCGAGCATCTTGCCTTCGCCGAGTTCGCCCCATTCCTGACCTTCGCGCAGGTACGGGGTGTGGATGAGCACGTAGAGCGCTTCGCAGCCCTCCGGGGCCTGGTCCGGATCAGTTCGCGAGGGTACACAGAGGTAGAGCGTCGGGTCCTTGGCCGGGACGCCCTTGCGATAGATGTCGCCGAACTCGCTCTCCGACGAACCGCTGAACAGGAAATCGTGGTGCGCGAGGTGGTCGTACTGCTTGTCGAGGCCGAGGTAGAACACGACGCCCGAGCAGGCCGGCTCATACTTGCCGCGGATCTTCTTCTGCTCGCTCGCGCCGGTGGCGTCGCCGAGCAGGTCGCGGTAGGTCCGCTGCACATCGCAGTTGGAGACCACACCATCGGCCTCGATCGTTCGACCGTCCTCCAGCGTGACGCCGCTGGCCTTCGAGCCGCTCGCGATGATGCGCGCAACGCCCTGACCGGTGATAACGGTGGCGCTGCCGTCGGCTTCGTGTTCGCGGATGATCCGCTCCAGAGCTCGGGCAACACTCCGCGTGCCGCCCATGGAGTACCAGCAGCCCTGATCGGTCTGGGCCGCTGCGATGAGCGTCAGGATCGCCGGCGACAGGAAGGGCGAGGAGCCGACGTACTGCAGGAAGTGCTCGCAGAGCTGGCGGATGTGCGGCTCGGGGATGTGCTTTTCGACGGTCGCGCCGACGGTCGAGTGCATCCGCATCGCGAGCACGTCGCCCATGAGGCCTTCGGGGCGGTTCTTCGGCGGGTTGAACATCAGATCCTTGACGTCGCCGAGGTCCTTGTAAAAGAAAACGGATTCCGAGAGGCGGAACATGCGCCGGGCATGCTCAAGGAACGACTGGTAGCCGCGACCGCCCTGTTTGCCGGGGAACTGCTCGTCGATGGCCTTTGCCATCGTGTCGACGTCTTCGAGCAGGTCGACCACAGTCCCGTCGTCGTAGAAGCAGCGCCACTGCGGGTCGAGCCGGACCAGGTCGATGTAGTCCTCGACCTTCCGCCCGCTCCGCTGGATGATCCCGCGGACCACCGCCGGCAGTGTGAGGATGGTGGGGCCCATGTCGAACTTGAAGCCCTGATCCTCAAGCACGTTCATCTTGCCGCCGAGGTGTTGATTCTTCTCGACCAGCGTGACCCGGAACCCGCGCGACAGCAGTTCCACGGTTGTGGACAGACCGGCGAGCCCCGCTCCGATGACGACGATGTGGCGGGCGTCTTGAGGGGCGTCGGGCGTCTTGTCCATGCGAATCTGCTCCTGGGGGCTGAAATACACTGCCGGAGACACGCGGGACCGCCGGCGAAACGAATTGTACGCCTCACGGTCGCCGGCCGCGCCCATAAAGCCATTTCAGGCCCTTGCGCAACTGACCGAGCTGTTTCTGCGTCGGCGTGCCGGCAGGAGCCCGCAAGCGCTTCGGTACGCTCGACAGGTGTACTGCCCGGGTCATGGCGAGCAGGCCGGCTTCTCCGCGCGAAGCCCCCCAGCCGCTGTCGTGATGTCCCTGGATCGAGACCCCGGGGTGGGCGGTCGGCAGGACGACATCGTTATGGACCACTGTCGAACTGGCCACACGCCCCGCGAGCGACTCGAACCGGCTTCGTGACGCGGTGAACACCGAGGTCGCGAGGTGCTGCGTGCAGTCGCGGTGGATGCGGAGCATCTCGTCTTCTGTCGCACATCTCACAACGGCGCAAAGCGGGCCGAAGTGGTCCCCGGCGACAACCTCGGCATCCGGATCGGCACTGATCACGATCCGCGCTGCGACGCGCTGTGCATCATCCCCGTCAAGAGGGGGGATGAGTTCGGCCCCGGACTGTTCGGCCTCGGACGCGAGCACGCTGACGTGCCGCGATGCCTGCTCGTCGATCATCGCTCGCGACGACTCGGGTGTGGCGGCACGAAGGGCCTCGGTGAGATGGTCGAAAATCGACGCGTCCGCGAGCACGCGCCGCGGGGCCATGCACGTCTGGCCGCAGTTCATCTCGACGAGGTTCCAGATCCGCTCGGCGGCGAGTTCCACATCCGCATCATCGAGCACGAACACGGTGTCGCGCCCGGACAGTTCAAGGGTGCTCGGAGTAAGCGTCCGCGCAAGGCTTTGGGCAATCGCCCGCCCGACCTCGGTTGACCCCGTGAATACCACATGATCGAAGCGATGCTGCCCGAGCATCTGCTCACCCGCTTCACGCGTGGCGGGAAGTGTTTGAAGTGTGCCCTCGGGGAGCCCTCGGGCAGCCAGTTCAAGAAGCAGGGCCTGCGTGCGTGGCGAGCGTTCACTTGGCTTCACGGTCACGCGGTTCCCTGCGATGAGCGCCTGTACCAGTTGGATGCCGAGCAACTGCACCGGGTAGTTCCACGTCGCGATGATGCCGACGTGTCCGAGGGGCTGCCGGACGACCCGGTGGCGTTGCCCCAGCATCCAGATCGGTTGGCCCGGCGGTCGCCGAGGGCGAAGCAGTCGGCGCGCGTGGCGCTCGTGCCATTTGCACGAGGCGAGCAGCGGAAGCAGGTCTCCGGTCACGACCTCATGCTCCGGCTTGCCGATTTCTTCGCCGATCAATTCGCAGAAACGATCCATCGCGTCGAACAGGCGTAGGCGGAAGCCGCGCAGCCACATCAGGCGATCCGGTAAGGGCGTGCGAGACCACGCGGCATCCGAAACCGGATCAGGGACTTCCCTTGTGGCGTCGCCAGTGGTCATGGTGGCAAGTATAGATCCGTGCAGGATCGAGGCCCGCTGCCGGTCGGGGCGACCTATCCTGTGTCAATCCACCACCCGAGAGGCATGACGCAGTGACCCAGACCGCCGACACCGGAGCGACAACTACCGACGACACCATCGCCATCATCGGTGCCGGGCCGGGGGGGCTCGCTTCGGCGATGCTCCTCGCGGCCTCGGGTGCCAAAGTGCGGATCTACGAAGCGCAGCCAACGATCGGCGGGCGGACCAGCCGGATCACCAAGACCACTCCGAACGGCGACGAATACCACTTTGACATGGGCCCAACGTTCTTCCTCATGCCCTACGTGCTCGAGGAGATCTTCAAGGCGACCGGGGCTGACCTGCACGACTACGCGGAACTGATGCCGCTGGACCCGTCTTCGGGCGGGCTGATGACGTCCTGGTCGCCGTGGAGCACGAGCAGCGGG